>DHWH01000024.1:0-145 GCA_002413065.1 Patescibacteria group bacterium UBA5187 | reverse complement strand
GAGATGAGTAATGATTCCCCCGCCATGAATATCCGCGCGCGAAAGAGGCAACATGTTCCCTGTAGAGTCGATAGTATTGTTAGACATGGCTGTAGTATAGCAGAATGCGACATTAAGTAGAAAGCAAACAAAAACACCTCGCGGT
>DHWH01000020.1 GCA_002413065.1 Patescibacteria group bacterium UBA5187 | reverse complement strand
CCAAGCTATTGAACCTATACGACACGATTGACTTTCCCACAAGATAATGATAAAACAATACATATAATATCTTGTCGATCCATCCTTATTTATTCAATAAATCACATGGCAAACACACCCAGTTCATTCAAACCGAAGCAAACCGTCAAGAGACTTCTCTCGTCTCTTCCTGATCGTGCCCGCGATGTCATCATATATCGTTATGGTCTCGGCAAAGATATCAAACGCATGACTTTGGATGCTATCGGCAAGATGTATGGCATTACCCGTGAACGCGTTCGTCAGATCGAAAATTATGCCCTTACCAATATCCGCAAATCAGAGGGATACAAACAGGAGAAGGCTGCTTTCACGGAAATAGAGACATTGCTCCACTCGTTGGGCGGCATTGTCGTTGAAGATGATTTTCTCGGACATGTTTCGAAAGACAAGAGCCTTCAGAACCACGTCTTTTTCCTTCTCGTTGTAGGGGAACCTTTCCGCAAGAAGAAAGAAGATGATGAATTCCGCCATCGCTGGCACGTCAACGAAGATCTCGCCAAGAAAGTCGAAGAGGCTCTCCGCAAGCTCTATGCCAATCTCGACAACCAGGAATTGCTTCCTGAAACCGAAATGATCAATAAATTCTTGACGCATCTCGAAGACGTCTCTGAACGCTACAAGAATCAGGAAGTCGTAAAGCGCTGGCTCCAGATTTCCAAAGCCGTCGGCAAAAACCCTCTCGGCGATTGGGGTGTTGCTCATTCTCCGAATATCAAAACAAAAGGCATGCGCGATTACGCCTTCCTTGTCATCCGAAAACACGGATCTCCTATTCATTTCCGCGATGTTGCAAAGCAGATCACACTCATGTTCAATAAAAAGGCTCACGTTGCCACGACTCACAATGAACTCATCAAGGATCCCCGTTTCGTGCTCGTCGGCCGCGGTCTGTATGCTCTTGCCGAATGGGGGTATGCTCCAGGAGTCGTCCGTGACGTTATTCGTTCCGTTCTCGAAAAGAATGGCCCATTGACCAAGGAAGAGATCGTCGACAAGGTAATGAAAGAACGTTACGTCAAGGAAAACACCATTGTAGTCAATCTTCAAAATCCAAAATATTTCCGTCGCGAGAAGAACGGTACCTATATACCTGCAGGAGTGAAAGTATAAGAAAATAGACAGCACAACAATAATCATTCCGATAGGTCGAGGAATGATTATTGTTGTACTTGCATTCATAATTCCATTATTCCTGATATAATACAGGCATGCCTCTTGATCAGACCTTCGTATCGGTCTTACAACTACTTCACGTCGGCCTTATTCCGCAATCATTGCAGTTTGTCATTACTCTTGCGCCTATAGTACTCACTGTTTTTCTCTGCGTTACTTTTTGGGGTTTATGGGTTGACTACGTACGCTCAGACCAGTTTCTCGGGTTGAAATATACGCTCTTGGAACTCAAACTGCCCAAGGATACTTTCAAGTCTCCGAAAGCCATGGAAGTGTTCCTGAATTCATTGCATAATACGGCAGACGGCAGTCACTATGCCCAATATTGGAAAGGGGAAACGCGCCCGTGGTATTCGCTCGAGCTCATCTCCATTGAAGGACAAGTCAAATTCATGATCTGGACGGAAGACCGCCGCAAGGCAGGCGTATTTTCTGCGCTCTACTCGCAATTTCCGGAAATCGAAATCAAAGAAGTCGAGGATTACGCAAAATCCGTCCAGTTCGATCCGGATAAGATACGTGTTTTTGCGACTGAATTTGCATTTACCAAAGCCGATCCGTATCCGATAAAGACGTATGTTGATTATGGTCTCGATAAGGATCCGAAGGAAGAATTCAAAGTCGATCCTCTGTTGCCGCTTATAGAATATTTGGGAAGCGTCGGACCAAATCAGCAGGTATGGTTCCAGTTCATGATCCGGGCTCACAAAGACGATCAGGTCAAACCTGGCCACATTTTCAAAAAACATGATTCATGGAAGGAAGGTGCGGAAGCGGAAATAAACAAGATCATGCAGCGCGATCCCAAGACAAAAGTCTCAGGAAAACCCAATGAGCAGGGTTTCCTTATCGGCCCGACTCTTTCGAAGCCTGAGCAGGATGTCATTGAAGCCATCGGGAGAAGCATCACCAAACTGCCGTTCGATGTCGGTATCCGTGCCTTATATATCGCAAAGAAGGATATTTTCAATACGCCATTCGGTATCGGCGGCATTATTGGCAACATGAAGCAGTTTAATGCGGAAAATTTGAACGGATTCAAACCATCAAAACATTGGCATAATCTGCTCGGCGATCCGTGGCAGGATTACAAGAATATGCGTAGGAATCGTTTTGGCAGTTTGGCGCTCGTGGCATATCGCCGCCGTTCCTATTTTTACACCCCGTTTACGAGTAAGCCCCTGGTTCTCAATACGGAAGAATTGGCGACTATTTATCATTTCCCGGGTTCCGTTTCCAAGACACCGACCCTAGAACGCGTACCATCAAAGCGCGCTCAGGCACCTTCGAATTTGCCTACATAGGATTCACTATTACGCATGCACGATTCCCCTCCATTTAAAAAAAGGAACCGCCGATATGTTGTCGGCGGGATTTGTGCATGCATCCTTTTGGCTGCTTTTGCTTTTTCCTATTATTCAATTGCCCCTGGTAATTTTCCGACAGGGGAAATTGTTTCTATTAAAAAAGGCGCGTACATGTCAGAGGCGGCCGATACATTGGTGGCACATTCCATTATTAAATCACCCTTCATATTCAAGGCTTTCGTCATGTTCATGAGCGGTCATCGCCAGGTGCAGGCAGGGGATTATTTATTCGATCAACCGCAATCTGCAGTCCGGGTGGCATATCGGATGATACACGGCATACAAGGATTGCCCAAAATCAAAGTCACTGTCTTCGAAGGGATGACGGTGAAAGATATTGGCGCACTTCTTCTTAAAAATATCCCTGCTTTTGATGTGCAGACGTTTGTGGCGGCGGCGAAACCGTATGAAGGATATTTGTTTCCCGATACATATTTCTTTTATCAAAATACGACGCCCCAGGAAGTCATAGATACTTTGCGTATGACATTCAATCAGAAAATGCAGACGATTATGCTATCGGCGCAAGCTTTCGGAAAACCGATGTCAGAGATTATTGCCATGGCATCCATTATCGAGAGGGAAGCGGCGAGCAGTACGGATCGCCGGATCATTGCGGGCATTCTATGGAAACGCATTGCGGACAAGATGCCGTTGCAAGTTGATCCGCCGTTTTATTATTTTCTGAATAAGGATTCATCGCAGCTTACAGTGAAAGATCTGTCCACTGATTCGCCGTACAATCTCTACAAGCATATAGGTTTGCCTCCGACACCCATCAACAATCCGGGTTTGGACACCATTATCGACACGATCACGCCGACTGCCACGAAATACTGGTTCTATTTGTCAGATAAAAATGGTGTGATGCACTATGCGGCTACGTATGAGGGACATATGGTGAATAAGAGGAAGTATGTGGAATAAAAATAGAGCCGAAGGAAATTCCTTCGGCTCACGCGGCATCATCTTCATTCAGTTACTCGGGAAGAGTTTCAGGATCTCCTCCGCCTTGAACGGCTTTTGCATACAGGCATTGGCTCCTGATCGGACCACGAGCTCCTGTTCTTCAGGCCAGAAGCTTCCGGCAATTACACAAATTTTTGTTTCCGGGGACATTCGCCTGATGTTTCTGCTGACTTCAAACCCATCAATGTTGAGCGGTAATCGGATCTCCGTGACTACGATCCCGATATCCTGATTTCTGGCGAATATTTCGATGGCCTTGAGACCATCAGTCGCTTGGAATACCTCCCAGCCTATTTTTTGGAAGTACTGGGCCCAAGCTGACATGATGCTCAAGTCATCCTGTACTATCAATATTTTCTTCATTGGTCGTCTCTTTTGGTTGAGTGTTATTTGTGGTTGTGAAAGAATGTACACGTGTACCGAAGTATGATAGCGTTAATATTATGAAAAGTCAAGGTACTCAAAAACAGCCCAATAAGAAGGTATTCGTAGGCATTTCCGGCGGGGTGGACAGCGCTGTGTCTGCCGCCCTGCTCCAGAAAGAGGGCTATGATGTGACTGGCGTTTTCATTAAAGTTTGGCAGCCTGACTGGATAACATGCAATTGGAAAGAAGAACGGCTTCATGCCATGCGCGTAGCGGCCCATCTTGATATCCCATTTGTCACTCTTGATCTTGAAAAGGAATACAAACACAATGTCATCGACTACATGATCGCCGAATATTCCGTTGGCCGTACACCGAATCCCGATGTCATGTGCAATCGATATGTGAAGTTCGGCGCATTTTGGAAGTGGGCGAAAGAACAGGGCGCGGATTTTATTGCGACCGGACATTATGCGCAAGTGAAAAGAATTGAGGATGTGCCCCATCGGCTACCGGTGTCAGCTTCTGCTGAAGCTGCACCTCCTTCTCACTCGCCTTCGCTCGCTCCGAAAGTAGCCTCAGAAGCACATCCTCAATTCTTTTTTACTTTGCTTAAAGGTGTTGATTTGAATAAAGACCAGTCGTATTTTCTCTGGACATTGAATCAGAATGATCTTCCCCATGTTCTTTTTCCTGTGGGCCATTTGCAAAAGCCGGAGGTGCGCAAGCTTGCGGCGAAATTCAAACTCCCGAATGCCTTGAAGAAGGATAGTCAGGGACTGTGCTTCATTGGCAAAGTGGATGTGAAGGAATTTTTGTCTCATTACATCACCGGTGTTCCCGGCACTGTGGAAAATGAAGCGGGTATTGCGATCGGAAATCATCCGGGTGCATTGCTCTTTACGATCGGTGAACGACATGGTTTTACGGTCACGGAAAAGACGCCGCATGATACGCCGTATTATGTTGTTGGAAAAGATACGGAGCGGAATGTGATCGTTGTTTCGAATAAAAGTAAGGAATCGGAATCGCAAGCGCATACTAGAGATGTTGCGAAATTGGCAAACGTTAACCGGGTAGTAGGTTCAATTCCCAGCATCTCCACAAATTCAAATTATCCGTTGCAAGCCCGCAGCCGCTATCGTCAACCACTTCAGAATATTCGGATTGTTTCGGCAACTGATACTGAAGCTACGATTGAATTTGAAATGCCGCAAGATACGCTTACGCCAGGTCAGTCATTGGTTATTTATGATAGGGAAGTGTGTTTGGGGGGTGGGGTCATCGAGTAGTGCACGTGTCAATTCCAGCTTTTCAGCCAGTACAGTTTTCTCTCAATCTACGCTACAATACGGCTATGAATCACCTCGTTACCATCACCAAAACCGACGGCACGAAAGAATTATTCGAAGAGGAAAAGCTAAGGAATTCACTCAGGCGCGTCGGGGCATCGCCGGAAGCTATCGATGATGTGGTGGATGAAGTTGAACGTGAAATGCGCGAAGGCATGACGACGTCTGATATCTACAGACGCGCATTTATTTTGCTCAAAAAACATTCCATGCCAATGGCAGTCAAATATTCCGTACGCAGATCGATGATGGAACTCGGTCCCGACGGTTTTCCATTTGAAAAGTTCGTCGCGCGCATATTCATCATGTGGGGATATGAAGCTGTGACGGATCAAAAGGTATTGGGCACATGCGTCGAACATGAAATGGATGTTGTCGCGTGGAAAAATAATGAGTTGGCAATGGTGGAGGCAAAATATCACAATGGATTCGGATTGAAATCGGATTTGAAAGTGGCGCTGTATGTCAAAGCCAGGTTCGACGATCTCGCGCAAACAGTTTTCAAGTATGGTGGCATGGATCGAAAATTGTCGCCATCCGAACGCTGGCTTTTTACTAATACAAAATTCACGGACAGGGCGATCGCATATGGAGAGTGCAGCCGCATGAAGCTCATCGGCTGGAATTATCCCGTGCATGGCAACCTGCATGAGATCATCGAGCAGAACGGTTTGCATCCGGTCGCCTGCATTACCAGTCTGACACGGGAGCAGAAAAGCGATCTGGTCGGCAGGAACGTGCTTGTGTGCGTCGATCTCATCGGTCGGCCGGCTATTCTCGGTGAAATCGGAGTGAAAGGCGCCGACGCTGAAAAGGTTTTGGCGGAAGCGCAGATTATTATCGAACAGGCGAAATAAGTAATCATCATATGACAAAAACCGAACAGATGAAAAAAATACGCGATGAGATATTGAATCTCACGGAGTCGCCTTTATATGCCTATCGCACTGAAAATAAATTCTTTCCGGTGATCGGCGAGGGAAGCCATGATTCGAAAATAATGTTCGTCGGAGAAGCGCCCGGACGCAATGAAGCAAAAACAGGCAAACCTTTTTGTGGCGCGGCGGGGAAAGTACTCGATGCCTTACTGGCGCATGCCGGCATCCAGCGCGATTCGGTGTACATCACCAACATAGTCAAGGACCGTCCGCCGGAAAATCGCGATCCGACGCAGAAAGAAATTGACATCTACGGTCCGTTCCTCGACAGGCAAATCGAAATTATCCAGCCGCGCGTCATAGCCGCGCTCGGTCGCTATGCCATGGGATATATAATGAATAAATTTGGTCTTATTGATGAACTGGAGCCGATCGGCAAGGCGCATGGCAAATCATATAAAGCCAAGGCATCCTATGGCGATATCGATATCGTTGTGCTATACCATCCATGTATGGCAGTATACAATCCGAATAATCTCGGATCGTTGAAGAAAGATTTTGAAGTGTTAGGGAAGTATACATAGATCTAATAATATGAAGAAAACTGCTATACCTGTTAAAAAAATTAATTCAGGCACGGATTTTTTGGAATATCTGAACACTGCATATAACAAGCTTCACTCGGCATATGAAAGTGCTTTTTGGATTTCATATATGGGCGATCACAGCGTTGATGCGCAGATGAATACTGCAATGGAAAAGAGGGATGCGTTCAGGTCGGATCAGGCTTTGAAGGCTCAAGCCGAAAGCTTGCTCAAAAAATCAAATGGTTCGGTGAAGGACAGACTCAAGCTATGGATTAATTTTTTCAGTTTATATCAGACACCTGCACACGCGGCTCCCATAAAGAAGCGGGTTACCGATATTGAGGCCAAGATTCTGAAAATACGCTCAAAACGCAGGGAGGGATATGTCGATCCGAAGAATGGAAAATTCGTGGAAGCATCGGAAAATAAGATGCGCATGATTTTGCGGACGAATCCCGATGAAACGGTTCGTAAGGCTTGCTTTGAGAGTCTGCAAAAAATCCCGATGGATACGCTGAAGCTGTACGTCGAAATGATACGGGGCAGAAATGAATTTGCGCGCGCTTTGGGGTATGAAGATTTCTACGCTTACAAGGCGCGCATCGATGAGGATATGACTAAAAAGGAGCTATTTTCCATTTTTGAAAATCTCTATCAGAAAACAAAATACGGCTTCAAACCCGTTCGCGACCTCGAAAAAAAGAAATCCGGCTTGCGCAAGCCCTGGAATTTTTCGTATATGATGGCGGGCAATTTTATAAAAGAAGAAGATCCATATTTCTCATTTGAAAATGTACTTTCATACTGGGGCCGGTCCTTCGCCGCGCTCGGCATTGATTTTCAGAAAGGATCCCTGACTCTCGATCTTTTGGACAGGAAAGGCAAATGGAATAATGGATTTTGTCATTATCCCGCGCTCGTCCAGTATAAAAATGGCAGACGTATTCCCGGATCCAGCGGTTTCACTTCGAATGCGCTTCCAGGACAAGTCGGTTCCGGCGTTCAGGGTATCGATACTGTTTTTCATGAAGGAGGCCATGCGGCGGATCGTCTCAATTCCATGCAACCTGACGCATGCGTCAACCACGAATACCCTCCGTCTTCAGTATCGTGGGCGGAGACTCATAGCATGTTCATGGACTCTATTTCGAGCAGTATTGAATGGCGTACGAGATACGCTTCAACTGCCGCCGGAAAATCCTACCCGTTTGAACTTTTTGAAAGGAAAGTGCGGGCACTGCACGTGTTGCGTCCGCTCGACATGATGAGTATCTGTTCCGTGGTATTTTTTGAAAAGGAAATTTACGAGTGCGCAGATCTCACTGAAAAACGCGTTCTCGAAATCGCCCGAAAAATAAGCAGGAAATATTCTGATTTTTCGGAGGATTCTATTTTGATCCTGAATGTTCCGCACACATATAGCTGGGAGAGTTCTGCGTATTATCATGGTTACGGTCTGGCGGAATTGTGCGTTGCGCAATGGCGCGAGTACTTTTTCAAAAAATACGGATACATTGTCGATAATAAGAACATAGGCAAAGAGATGACAAAAATCTGGAGCTACGCGTCCCGTTATCCCGCAAAACAATTGGTAAAAATGGCCACAGGAAAGGCTCTCAGTCCCGATGCATATATTGCGGATGTAACTGCCTCGTTGGAGACAATTCTGAAGAGGGCAAAATCCAGGGTTGAGCGCCTCACACAAGTTCCAAAATACACGAAACCGGTACGCTTGAACGCGCGAATCACTATGGTGCACGGAAAAAAGAAAATTGCCGATAATGCGAAAAGTTTCGAGGATATGGATATGAAATACAGGAAGTGGTTGAAGATGATGTCGGATAAATAGCTGCGATTGTTCTCAAGTGAAGAAAAACCTGCTATAGTTTTCCCTATGAACTCCTCAGAAATACGCACTAAATTCCTGGAATTTTTCAGGAAGCGCGGACATGCTGTGATACCTTCGGCGCCTCTTGTGCCGGAGAATGATCCGACCGTGCTTTTCAATACGGCTGGAATGCAGCCCCTCGTGCCGTATCTCCTGGGAAAAGAACATCCTGCAGGCAAGCGCCTTGTCGACGTACAAAAATGCGTTCGAACAGGAGACATAGATGATATCGGTGACAATCGTCATCTTAGTTTTTTTGAAATGCTTGGGAATTGGTCTCTGGGTGATTATTTCAAAAAAGAAGCTATTAATTGGAGTTACGAATTTCTGACCTCAAAAGAAGAAGGTCTCGGACTCGATCCGAACCGATTATACGTGACAGTTTTCAAAGGAGAGGAGGGTATTCCTCGCGATACTGATGCGATTGCGATTTGGCAGGACGTTTTCAAAAAGAATGGACTTAGCATTGATGTTGCCGGTGAGGATGAAGTGATGAAACCGGGAGTGCGCATAATTCCTCTTGGTACAAAAGATAATTTCTGGATCGCAGGTACGACTGGTCCATGCGGCGGCGATACGGAAATATTTTATGATACAAAACCTGAGCTCGGACCTGTGACTGGAAAATTCGTCGACGTCGTCGACAGTTTCCGACTGATCGAAATCTGGAACAATGTGTTCATGGAATTCAATAAGACGGCAGAGGGCACATATGAAAAACTTGCCAAACCGAATGTTGATACCGGAATGGGACTTGAGCGAACGACCGCTGTCATAAACGGCAAGGATCACGTGTTCGCTACGGATCTTTTTCTGCCTATTTTGAATAAAATCAGTGAATTTTCTACTTCCGATAATGACAAAGCGAAACGTGTTGTTGCGGATCACATACGCGCCGCAGTGTTCATGATCGGTGATGGTGTTGTTCCTTTGAATACTGACCAGGGATACGTCCTGCGCCGTCTGCTTCGCCGTGCTGTGCGATATGCAGACATGCTCGGCATGAAGCACGGTTCGCTCTTTTGGATTGCCGAAACCGTCATAGATAAGTACTCGGATTTTTATACAAATCTCTCGACCGATCGCGAACGGATCAAGCAGGAGATCGACAAGGAGGAGCACAAATTCCGCCAGACTCTCAAGGTTGGCCTGAAAGAATTCGAAAAATGTGCGACGCAAGATATTTCCGCTGCTAATGCATTTTCTCTTTTTTCGAGTTACGGTTTTCCGATCGACATGACCATCGAATTGGCCAAGGAAAAGGGGATCAAGGTTGATGTGGATGGATTCAAGAAAGAATTCGAGAAGCATCAAGAGCTCTCACGAAAAGGCGCCGAACAGAAATTCAAGGGCGGTCTTGCAGATGCAGGTGACCCGATGATCATTCGCTATCATACGGCTACACACTTGTTGCATCAGGCGCTTCATGATGTGCTCGGCGAAGGTGTCGGTCAGAAGGGGTCAAATATTACTACAGAACGCCTGCGTTTCGATTTCTCATATGGTTCAAAAATGACCGATGAACAGAAGAAAAAAGTGGAGGATATTATAAATGAAAAAATCGCCCAAAAATTGCCGATGAATCAGGTCAATCTTCCGCGCGAAGAGGCTGAGAAAACCGGTGCACGTCATTTCTTCGGAGAAAAGTATGGAGATCAGATTTCGATTTATTTCGTGGGCAATGATCTGGCCTCAGCTTACTCAAAAGAATTCTGCGGCGGCCCTCATGTGAAGAACACCTCCGAATTGGCCGGACCTGAGGGGAAGTGGAAGTTCAAAATTCTCAAAGAAGAAGCCGTTTCGCAGGGTGTGAGAAGGATAAAGGCGGTGCTGGAGTAACGTACATCTGAATTTTAAAGTATGTCTGAAATGAATCTATGAATAAAATCATCATTGAAAACACAAAGGGAAGTTATAAATCATTTGAGATAGAGAATGATCCGATCTGGAAAGAGTACCCGTTGAAAGGTGTCACATACCCAGTTGATTATGGACATATAGAAGGATACAAAAGTGAGGATGATCAGGATCTGGATATTTTCGTGGGCACAGGTTCATTGAACGGCTACATAAAAGTGTGGCGCTGTGACACTCCTATCGAAACCAAAATTGTTTCGAGCGTGACCGAAGAAGAATGGAATAATATAATTGCCGCATTTAATCCAGTGTTAAAGGATCAGCATATGTGTAGTACACAAGAGGAATTTGATTCTGTTCTTGATCAATTCAAAAATAATAATTAATCCTTGTGGTATAATTATACCAATGTTTTTCTCAGCTACTGAAAAGGAAAAATTGATACTCATGCTCGATGTGCAGAGCTCCGTAGTCCGGGGATCCCTTGTTCTTTTTCGGAAAACTGCCGAGCCGCATGTCCTGTTTACATACAATGCGGACATGCCGTACAAGGAAACTACCAGTTCAGCATACCTGATAAAAACGACCTTGCAGGCGGTATCGGAAACCATTCAGGCAACACTTCAATACATAAGCGTCCGAACTCATACTGGTGAGGGAAACAGCCAAGATACCTATATCATTCCAAAGAAAATATCCTCCGTCCATTTCTGTCTCTCGTCTCCATGGATCGTATCCCAGGCAAAAGTGCTGAAACTTACATTCGCGAAAGATACCAAGATCACGCAGTCATATATTGTGGGACTTATCGAACAAGAGCGCGCCAAACTTACGGAATCCACGCATGACCCTCTTCGTGTCGTTGAAGAAAAAATATTCGATGTACGCTTGAACGGATATTCCGTACGTTCGTGGGAGGGCAGAGATACGCGGGATCTGGAGGTTGCATTTACCGCATCCATAGCGGGTACGCGGATGATAGAGCGGTTCATCGAAGAATGCAGCCATATCGTGCACGCAAACAATATCGTATTTCATTCCTCGCTTCTTTTGCAATATATTGCCATGGAAACGGTCTTTCCGGATCGCGGCAACTACAGTCTGATTCACATTCATGGCGAATTGACCGATCTTGCGATTATACGCAATCATTCATGTGCTTTTTTCGGATCGTATCCTTCCGGAGTTCGCACGCTGATCCGCACGCTTGCCGATTCCGCGCAACATGATAATCAAGCTGCAGATTCTCTGTTGGCATTGTATACAAGCGGCCAGCTGGATGTGTCCCACAGCGCAGAATCTATTTCTTTGATCGAGCAGAGCGCCCTTGGCTGGCTGGAGGAACTCAAGAAACTTTTTGTGCAATCAGGTCTTGAACCGGTACCTCCGCTTGCCGTCATACTCTCGGCGCTGTCTCTTATACACATCT
>DHWH01000018.1:5809-7135 GCA_002413065.1 Patescibacteria group bacterium UBA5187 | reverse complement strand
AAATCTCTAAACAATTATTTTAATATCCGATCCGCATTAAACACCCACACGGGTGTTTTTTGTTTTTACACAGAAGATTTCCTGGCAGTCAGGGGCAAATGATTCACCCGAGTCGTTTGCCCGTGACTGCCATTTTTTATTGGCAGGGTCGAAATATTATTAACCAATCAATCACACCTTATGAGATTCGTAAAAGCAACGAGTCGAGACCGGATAGGAACTGGTGGACGAGGATCTATCAAAACAACCTTCAATCAGTTGTGTGACAGATTTGGATTACCACATGACTGCACCAAAGATGGTGAATCATGGTACTCCGGCGACGGCAAAGTGAGGTACGAGTGGGCATTCAAAAGTCTTGATGGTCGAACGATCGTAACGATCTACGACTACAAAGAAAAACGCCCCGTCGAGGAGATCAAAGAGTGGCGAATCGGTGGAAAAGGAAACTCTGAAAAGATAAAAAGTTTCTTCACCGCATTCTACCCCTGCGATCAGCTCGAAATCAGGTAGTGAACAAATTGCTTTTCCGAGAGAGCAACCACACGAACTACCAAGATGAAAAACCTCAGACCAACACGAGTTGTGACCTATCGAAGATACGGCATACCAGCCTTAATCCTCGAAGGGAAATGGCTCACAGAAAAGTATCGATTAATCATAGGCGATCTAGTCGATATTGATTATCAGCCTAAGGAGATTCGACTGCGGAAAAATATCACCTTGAGCCGCGAAAGACAAAAAAGACTCAAGGAGAGAGAACGGATCCGACAGCAACGAATCAAAGAATCAGCACATGACACCATCACAAACCAAGATGAGAACGCTGGCTCGAGAAGCATTGAAGTTAGTGAGGGATAAAGCGCCGGCAATTGTCGACGAACAGATCTTACCTCATATGCTCGACGAAGTAGCGGAATTCACCTGCGACATCATGGGAAAGTTGACCAATCTTGATGCGGAAAATGACAAAGCCATAACAATGGCACATGGCATTATCCGGGACGGATTGTTTAGCGAAATCATGAACCAGATCAATAAAACGATGCTGGCAGAAGCCGACAAAAGGATTACTAAATTATTCAAAAAATAAAAGACCTCCGACGAGGAGATCCCTTAAGACAGATACATTGTATCAAGAATCACTTCGTCAGGTCAAGCAAAAAATATGCAAACACTAGAACGAAGTCAAGTTCCGGTCGCAACAAAAGAAGAAAACTTCTTCACAGCGATCGGCAACACCAAGCCCTACTTCAAAGCGGCATTTGAAGGAGAACCGGGAACTGGTAAAAGTTGGAGCGCCGCATTAGTAGCAATCGGTCTTCA
>DHWH01000018.1:0-5714 GCA_002413065.1 Patescibacteria group bacterium UBA5187 | reverse complement strand
GAGAAAGCATCAAAGTTTTTGGTTCCGCTCTTCAAAGAGAATGGAATCGAAGCGATGGTGCGTGAGACACACTCACTCGCTGATTTGGTAACAGCAATGAAGCTCTGCTCGGAAGGATATTCAGACATTATGGTGCTCGATAGCATCACACATATCTGGATGGATTTCCAAGAGGCGTACAAGCGCAAGCTTAATCGTCAAACATTCCAAATTCAAGACTGGATGGCAATCAAGTCTGAATGGAATAAATACTTCTCGATCCCGATGGTTCAATCACCACTACACATTATCGCCACTGGTCGTGTGTCGGATCGAATGGAGCAAGAAATAGATGAGGATGGTCGCAAGGAATTTACCAAGACCGGAGTAAAGATGCAGGCCGAGAAAAACGCCGCATACGAATTCGATGTCTTGGTACTCATGGAGCGACACGAACTCATCGAACGCAAGAAGCGTGAGGTATGGAGACAAGCTACTGTCCTCAAAGGACGAGGCAATCTCCTAGATGGAAAGGTCTTCAAGAATCCGACATATGAAGACTTTGCACCTGCAATTGAAGCAATCATCAAAGACCCTGTCTCTGCACGATTTAGTCCGGTAGAGCGAGATGCCGGCGAGTTAATCAAAACAGAAGAAGACAAGCGTAAGTGGGTACTCGAAAGAAAGCGATGGCTTGAAGAAATCGAGGGTTACCTCGTATCGATCTGGCCAAGCACTGGCGCACAGGAAAAGAAAAACAAAACTGATGCACTTGAGTATGCCTTCCAAACTCGAAGTTGGTCTGCTATCGAAGCGATGAGACCAGATGTCCTCGAGGACGGATACGCTCGCATTCAGGAATTTGCTCAAAAGAAGATCGCTGAATTAAAAAACGAACTTCCTCCTGAGCTCACTTCTACACAGAAGTTTGAGAAAGATCTTCGAGATTCAAAGACTGAAGACAAACCAAAGCGGTCCGCCGCCAAGGCTGCAGTAAAAAGTGGTAAGTAGAAAAAACTAAGCCACTGATTCAGCCCTGGTCGCAGTGGCACGAGGGCTGAAATCGGGGGCGTAGTCCCCGAGTAAGTCTGTGGCGGAATAAGTAGACGCTTATGGCACGCGTGAAAGTCCATCGGACTACACGTAAGACAGCTACCTCGCAGGTCGAGAAATAAATGCTGTCATGCGAGGTGTAAATCCTCGCCAGTCTTACAAACCAATGAGAGAAAACATCGATAGGGCTTATCGATGCTTTCTCTCTTCATAAAACTTATGGATGAAAACAAATTAAACCTAATTCCCAATAGCACGCAGGTCCCGAACGTGATTCTCGACCTCGTAATTCCCAGACTGCCCGAAGCTGAAGGGCGGTGTCTTTTGTATATCTGCCGACGAACATTCGGATTTCATAAAGGAGAGGATCGTATCAGTTTCTCTCAATTCATCGATGGAATAAAGGATCGGTCCGGCAAGGTTCTCGATTACGGCTGTGGCTTGGCAAGGGCATCTGTGGCAAAAGGTCTCAGGAATCTAGCCCTTGCTGAAGTGATCGCAGTGAGAGAAACCTCGAAAGGAAACTACTACCAAATTCACCTTCAAATGGATGTGGATAAAGTAGTTCAGCTAGTGAACCAGTATGCGAATCATACCAAAAGTAGTTCAGCTACTATACCGAAACCAGTTCAGCAGGTGAACACACAAAACATAGGAAACAAAGAGAAACAAAGTAAATCGCAGTCAGAGACTGCATTCAAAAAAGTAAGGAGTCTCCATTCAAAACTCGTCGAGTATTTTCATAACACAGCACGCCAGACAAGGGGGCTAAGGATCGTGATCACAAAAGCGGATGCAAAGAACCTCAAAAGGGTGATCGATCTAAACATTCTAAGCGAAAGCGACTTTGAAAAACTCATCCTCTATTTCCTTGGATCAATCCAATTCAGAAACCTATCACCAAGCATAAGCACTTTTTTGTCTTCCACAGTCATCAACGGACTTGTAGACAAAATGACCAACGGTTCAGGTTTTTGGAAAGACCTTGATTCGCTCTCACAAAGATTCCACCACGCACCAACCGAAGAAAGCAGAGAGATGCTCAAACGCATTGATGCCTTGAAAAAACAATTTTGCATCAACTTATCAGTTAACAAATAATCTCATGAAAAAAGTAATCACATTCGTTATAAAAGGAAACCCAGATGACTGGCATGGCAATCCGCTTCCATGTGTCCGAGTTGTTGGCCGAGCGCTCTGGCTTCCAGCAGCAAGAAAATATGCGGCTTGGAAAAGCTATGTTCGTAAATCGTTCTTCGCTGAATATCCTGCATATGTCATGTACGACGGTAAAAGGCTTCTCACTGACCTACAGCCATTCACTACTAAAGCTTCAGAAAAGGCTCGTATGGATTTAAAGATTTTCTGGATGAATGGTCTGCACGCAGATCCTGACAATATTTTCAAAGGAATAGCAGATGCTCTCTTTGAAAATGACAAGTTCCTTGATGGGAGCTTCGAGTCTGATCATGCGACAGATTCAAAAGGTCGAGTCGAAGTGAGCATCACTCTTAATGTGTAATGAAGTACTTCAGCTTATTCTCCGGCATTGGCGGATTCGAGCTAGCACTAAAACAGGCTTATGAAATCATGCGCACTAAGAACAAGAGACAGGGGATGCAAGGAATTGGAAATAAGAAAAGACAACCTAGCGAACTCAATAACCTCAGTGCTAACGGATTCACTTGTACTGGTTACTCGGAGATCGACAAATACGCCGTTGAGATATATCAAAAACACTTCCCAGAACATAAAAATTATGACGACATCACCAAAATCAAACCAAGTAAGCTACCCGACTTCGATCTATTGGTCGGAGGATTTCCGTGCCAAGCTTTCTCGATTGCTGGAAAAAGGAAAGGCTTTAAAGATACACGAGGAACGCTGTTTTTTGACATTGCACGCATTCTCCGAAGTAAAAAGCCCAGACTATTCCTTTTGGAAAACGTCAAAGGACTGCTATCTCATGACAATGGTAGTACTTTCAAGATCATCATCGCCACGCTTACTAAACTGGGGTACGACGTTCAGTGGCAGGTGCTTAACTCTAAGAATTTCGGAGTCCCTCAGAATCGGGAGCGTGTGTTCATTGTTGGACATCTTAGAGGCACAGCCCGACCGAAAGTATTTCCTTTCACCGAAAACAACAGCGAGGATATTGTCCTACCAACCATCACGACACGTGTTACCGCAGACTCGAACGGAACTTATGTTGGTAAAAGATCGCCACGTCAAATCATAGGCGGAAGCCAAGGGAATCGTGTTTACGATCCAAAAGGCATCTCAACCACGATCGCAAGCCAAGCTGGCGGACTCGGGGCGAAGACAGGACTCTATGCAGTAGGTGGACTGCAAGCACATCAGAAACCTAGAAAGGATGGAATCTCTCCAACACTAACCCAAGCCGCAGGAATGGGTGGAGGGCAGACACCTATAGTCTGGTCCAAAAAAGTAAAGATCCGCAGACTCACACCAACAGAATGCGAACGACTCCAAGGATTTCCCGACGGATGGACTGAGGGTATAAGCGACACGCAAAGATACAAGTGTCTCGGCAATGCTGTGACTGTAAATACGGTCCAGGCGATTGTCCAAAAAATCCTATGAAAGCAAAACATCGATGCTACAAATTATCACCTCAAAAGCTGAAAGAGATCCGTAAATCTTTTGAGGATTACGGGTGGAAAATTAAATGGATATCGGTGTTTTATCAGATATACCACAGCACGATTCACTACCACGTTAGATCAAAGGGATGGGTGAGAAAAGTAAAAGTCCAAACTGTTTTACCAGCCAAGGTCGCCAAGGTCTATAGCAAAGCCAAGAGAACCAGATACCTCCACATCACTTACAGAGACACGAAACAGAAAAAGAAAAAGTTAGAGGAGGGTTCATACGAATATATCCGCAACTTGGCAGAGCAACAACGGCATAAAAATTGTCAGCACATTCGATGGATAAAGAGATGCAGTTTTTGCGGAAAAATCCTCGAATCAGATTCCATTAATCACCAACAAATTCAATGAACATGACTAAAGATAAAAAGAACATCAAAAAACAAGAAGCCAATCCGTTGAGTCTGTCGGCTCGGTTTCTTTCAGCACGTCCTGACTTTGTCGGAGCGTGGATCATTGGCGCACATAGTCTCCTGCCAATTTTCAAAACAGAAAACAGAGAAGTAATAATCGCTTTCCTTGAAACTGTTCAAGGAGAATTCTTCGCAGCCCTTCGCCATCACTGGGAAAAAAGAAATGTAGATCAACGCATGACCTATACGTTCGGCACGATATGCAGAAATCGTAAAGGCGAGGAAAGGCTTGTTATTGGAATACTCGCACAAAAGACTGGAAAGCCTGCGTATGAGTACATCGACGATAACGGAAAGGTCGGAGCATGCAACGAGTCAAGCATGATCAGTTGGATGGAGAAAATATAAATATATGCAAATCACTGACATAAAACCATACAAGAATAATGCCAAAGAGCATCCTGTAGAACAGCTCACTAAGCTCGCCGCCATTGTTAAAGAAGTCGGATGGCGACAGCCAGTAATCGTAAATCAGCAAGGTGTGATCGTCGTCGGCCACGGAAGATTTGCGACATGGGAAAAATACAAAGAGGAGTTGAAGCCGATATGGATTATGGATGACATAGGAAAAACCATATTTGGCGGTCCTGAGACAACTCCACTCACTGAAGCACAAGAGACTGCCTACAGATTGGCAGACAACAAACTCAACGAGAGCGACTGGATCATGGGGCTCGTAATTACTGATTTAAAAGTATTGCAGATTGCAGGCTTCGACATAACGATCACCGGATTTACCAAAGACCTGCTTGTTGAAGACGATGAGAATGATGATGTTGTGCCGGAAACTCCCGTAGAGCCTAAAAGCAAAATAGGTGATGTGTATCAGCTCGGTCCGCACACGATTGCATGTGGAGATTCAATCGAAGATGAATCGTGGAAAAAAATCATGCTTGGCAGAAAAGCTGATTGTGTTTTTACTGATCCTCCGTACAACGTAAATTATTCAGGACGTGGCGAAAATACAAGCCAGAAGATTCTCAACGACAACATGGCAGATGTGGCGTTCGATACATTTCTTGAAGCTGTGTTCGCTCGGATAGCTGAAGTCGCAAAGGGCGGTGCAGGATGGTACGTCTTTCACTCAACTTCAACGCAGTCACAGTTTGAGTCAGCTCTGAAGAAGCAGGGAATGTCGGTCCATAACCAACTCATATGGAATAAACCAACAGCATCAATGGGGTGGGGAGATTACCGATGGAAGCATGAGCCGTTCTTTTACGTTTCAAAGGAGGGAGTGAAAGCAGTCTTCTATGGTGATCGAAGAAATCACACCATCCTAAACTTCCATGATAGCGACCAGAAGATCCTCAACTGGGCAAAGCGACAGCGCAAGCTAGAGACAGAAGGAAAGCTGACGATATGGTCGATGAAGCGCGATCGGGTAAGCGAGTACAAACATCCAACGCAAAAACCTGTGGAGCTCATAACATACGCACTCTTCAATAGCTCAAAGGTCGATGACTTAATTGTCGATCCGTTTCTTGGAAGCGGAAGCACTCTCATCGCCTGCCATAAGACAAGCCGAGCATGTGCAGGCATTGAGCTTGATCCTAAGTTTGTAGATGTGGTCGTCCAACGATGGTTCGACTAC
>DHWH01000017.1:11125-13453 GCA_002413065.1 Patescibacteria group bacterium UBA5187 | reverse complement strand
CATGAAAAAACCATTCTATATCACTACAACTCTCCCGTACGTTAATGCCGAGCCGCATATCGGTCATGCTGTGGAATTTATCCGCGCGGATATCATCGCACGATCGAAGAGGCAGGCCGGATTCGACGTTTTTTTTAATACCGGCACGGATGAACATGGTATCAAGGTGTATCAAAAGGCAAAACAGCTTCATCTCGAACCTCAGGAATATGTCGATCAGATCTCGCAGAAATTCCGGGAAATGCTGTCTTCACTCGGTATCATGCCCGAGGTTACATTCACCCGCACGACTGACGCGCACCACAAACAGGCCGCTCAGGAATTTTGGAAATTAGTGGACAAAAACGGTCTCATTTACAAGAAAAATTATTCGATCAAATATTGTGTCGGGTGTGAGCTGGAAAAAACCGAGTCAGAACTGGTTGACGGCAAATGTCCCATACATCCGTTGATGCAGCTGGAAACGATCGAAGAGGAAAATTATTTTTTCAGATTCAGCATTTTCCAAAAACAATTATCCGATCTGTATGAAAAGAATCAGGATTTCGTGCTGCCCCGCTCACGCTTGAATGAGATACGCGCTTTCGTTGAAAGAGGCCTCAATGATTTCAGTATTTCCCGCTTGGCCAGCAAAATGCCATGGGGAGTACCCGTACCCGGTGACGATACTCAAGTCATGTACGTCTGGTTCGATGCGCTTGTAAACTATATTTCCACGATCGGCTGGCCTGACAAAATGGATACATTTAAAAAGTGGTGGATAGATACTGGGGGAGTGGTGCAATATTGCGGCAAGGACAACTTGCGNNCAGCAGTCAGCGATGTGGCAGGCCATGCTTATGGCCGCGAAACTTCCGCCATCCAAGCAGATCATTATTGATGGCTTTGTGACCGGCGAGGGAGGTATAAAAATGTCAAAATCGATGGGGAATACCATTGACCCGTTCGAAGTGGTCAAAGAATATGGAACCGATGCGTTGCGATATTACGTAGCGAGGGAAGTTTCTCCTTTTGAGGACAGCCCTTTTACGCTCGAAAAATTCAAGGAAGCGTACAACGCGCATCTGGCAAACGGTTTGGGAAATCTGGTCTCGCGAATAATGAAAATGGCAGAAGCGAACGGAATCATGTTCGATGAAGCCGTCGCTGCTCAATTCGCCGCATCGCCGGAAGCACAATCTTTGCAGGCAAAACAGGCTGAAGCCTTCGAGAAATATGATATCCAGCAGGCGAGCAATGCAGTCTGGGATCTGATTTCCGCGACGGACAAGATCGTCCAGGATCGCCAGCCATTCAAGAAAATCAAGACCGATGTGGAGGCAGCTACACAGGATATAAAGGAATTGCTGGCACGATTACACATGATCGGTTCTATGCTCACTGCGATTTTGCCCGAAACGTCCGCCAAGATCACTTCTTTGGTAGAAGCCAATAAAATGCCGGAAGCGCCTTTGTTTGCGCGCAAATAATACATTCCCATTCCGTGAAATACATAGATATTCACAGCCATGTAAATTTTTCCGCTTTTGATCCTGATAGGGAGGATGTTATCAAGCGTACTAACGATGCAGGAGTGGCTATGATCAATGTTGGTACGAATGTAGACACATCACTTTCGGCTATTATACTTGCGGAGACTCATCCGGATGTGTTTGCTATTGTTGGTCTGCATCCAATCCATACGTCCAAGTCACATCACGATGTTCAGGAATTAGGAGAAGGGGGTAAGGAGTTTACTTCGCGTGGCGAACTATTCGATATCAATGCATATCGACCGATGGCGCAGCATTCCAAAGTTGTTGCCATAGGTGAATGCGGTCTCGATTACTATCACCACGATGAAAATCTTGCAGAGAAGCAGGTTGAGGCATTTGAGGCTATGATTGATCTGGCTAATGAAGCAAACAAGCCGCTCATGCTCCATATTCGCAATGGCTCAGGAAAATCAGCCTACAACGATGCCTACGAAATTCTCAAAAGCCGATCTAAAGTGAAGGGTAACCTCCATTTCTTTGCAGGTAGTATCGAAGAAGCAAAACCGTTTTTGGATTTGGGTTACACATTTTCTTTTACCGGAGTCATTACATTTGCGCGCAATTATGATGAGGTCGTGAAATATATTCCACTTGATCGTATGATGTCCGAGACTGATTGTCCGTATNNATCGCGGCAAACGCAACGAACCTCTCTATGTTATTGAAGTAGTGAAGGCGATTGCAAAGATAAGGGGAGTGGATGAGGAGAAGGTGAGTGTGCAGATATTGAAAAATGCCCGATCTTTTTTCAAGCTGTAGTCATTTTATCTATTTTTTATCCGGATTTTAACTT
>DHWH01000017.1:0-11069 GCA_002413065.1 Patescibacteria group bacterium UBA5187 | reverse complement strand
GATTTTAACTTTATTTTATCTGGAATTTATCTCGATCTGCTATAGTGCGTGAGCCCTCTTAGATTTCGTCATCTTCGTCCATTCTCGCCTATTTTTTAGCGCATTCGCCTGCCGATGCGCATAAAATGGGTTGCCTCATGCAGACTCTTGCAGAAGGGGTCATTTATATGCTAATCTCGTGATACATTATAAATAATCGCAGTAAGTCCTTAGGCCGCCGAAAGCGCCGGGGTCTCGGGAGGAATCATTCCAAACGAGTCACTGACTGCAACACACTATGAACGAAATTCATGATGATCGTATATCGATCTACGAAATAGGGTACTTGATCGCCGCATCAATTCCGGAAGAACATGTTCCGGCTGAGGCAGAGAAGGTTAAGAAGGTTATCACTGACGCCGGAGCCACCGTCATTACCGAGGAGGCGCCTCACCGTCAGGATTTGGCATACACGATGCGCCGCAAGACTCTTGCCGGTGCATATGACTCTTACGATGAAGCATATTTTGGCTGGATAAAGTTCGAACTCGGTTCGGGCTCTATTGAAGCGGTCAAAAAGGCCATCGAGATCATACCTTCCATTCTCAGGATGCTCCTCATTGTTACGGTTCGCGAAAGTACCTATCTCGGCAAGCGTGCTCCTGCTGTAGCAGTACGTTTATCGGCACCGGCTGATGAAAAGAAAGAAGCCGTCCCAGCTACCATCGAAGAAATGGACAAGAGTATCGACGAAATGGTCAAAGAGGTATAATTAATAACATCCATCCATTGGACTGCAACGTAATTACTTACCATTATGTACTTAAACAAAGCATTCATTATCGGAAACTTGACGCGCGATCCCGAAGTTAAGGCCCTGCCTTCAGGCACAAAGGTCTGCAGCTTCTCCGTTGCTACCAGTCGCGTCTATAAAGACAAGGACGGGAACAAGCAGGAAGCAGTTGATTTCCACAATATTTCCGCTTTTGCCAAGCTCGGGGAGCTCGCCGGACAGTATCTCAAGAAAGGCCAGCAAGTCCTTGTTGAGGGCCGCATTCAGACTCGTACATGGGAAACCAATGGTGAAAAAAAGTATCGCACCGAAATCATCGCAGATAATATTCAGTTCGGCATGAAGCCGGGAGGCGCAGGTTCAGGCGCAGGGGCAGCTTCTTCGAAGTCTCCTTCAGATGCCGCAGGCTCCGGCAAGAATACTGATGCTCCATCAGATTCTCCTACTGACAAGATCGATTACCCAACAGAAGAAATCAATCCAGACGACATCCCATTTTAATTCAAATTAAGCCAATCTAAATTCTCAATCCACTATTATGAAAAAACAATGTTATTTCAGTCAGCACAATATCAAGTTCATCGATTATAAGGATACCGATATCCTCAAGAAATTTTTGAACCCACACGGACGCATCCTCTCGCGCAAGCGCACGGGAATTTCCGCAAAGTACCAGCGCCAGCTCGGTGTAGCAGTCAAGCGTGCACGATTCTTGGCTTTGTTGCCTTACGTCGCAAGTTAGAGCACGTTAAGCGGCCTCCAATCCCATGTCTATTCTCGAATACAGCGAAATCACTGAAAAGAAATTTATCGTTCTCGACGGACAGCCGTACGAAGTCATTTCTTCGCATGTGTTCCGTAAACAGCAGCGCAAACCGGTCAATGCCACAAAGTTGAAGAACCTCATGACTGGCAAGGTGACCGAATATTCATTCCACCAATCGGAAAAGATCGAGGAAGCTGAAATCGAGGAAAGGGAAGTAAAGTATCTCTATAATAACCGTGGAGAATGGTGGTTTACCGAAGCAGAGGACTCATCAAAGCGTTTTCAGGTCACTGAGGAAAATGTAGGACCTCAGGGAAAGTTTTTGAAAGCCAATACGGTAGTGACTCAGCTCACCTTCAATGATCAGCCTATGGGATTCAAAATGCCTATTAGTGCAGAATTGAGGGTCACTGAGGCTCCACCGGGTATCAAAGGGGATACCGCTACAGGAGGACAAAAGCTTGTAACACTGGAAACAGGTGCAACCATCAACGTTCCACTTTTCGTGAATGAAGGGGATGTCATCAGGATCAATACCGAAACTGCCGAATATCGGGAAAGAGTCACTAAGTAACAATAAGCAACAAAAAATCCCCTCTACAGGGGATTTTTTGTTATGTGTAATCAGTGAGGTCTTCTGGAAAAGTAAAAGTAATAAAAAGGACGGAAGTTCCGTCCTGACTAGCTTGCTACAATTATACAAGTGTGCCCGATTGAATTGATTTGGCCACAAAGACAAACATCTTCAGGGTTTCCAAAGGAATTTTATCTGGATCCAATTTCTTCAGATGTCCAGCTACGACTTTTGCTGGTCCTGTGAACCTGCTTAATTTCAAAAGACTAGCCAGAAAATGTATGTCCGAATCACAAGGATCGTTAGCTAGATTTTCTTCAATTATCGCCAGCTGTTCATCCAAAGGAAGACGTCGGAATCTTTTGTGTGCTACGTCATATGTTCCACCTCCCGTTATTGAATCGTTGAGATGTCGCCATAACCTGACGGCAATCCTAGCGCTTAATTCCGGCATTTTTCTGAGTACTACGTACATTTCTTCCTCGTATGTCGGATTTAATCCGGCCAAAAAAGAAATGATTTCGTCCTCATGTTCCATGAATTTCTCGAGGATGATCCTCCAGTAAAATTCAATGTCTGCTTTAGTTGTGCTGTTAGGTAGTCTTTCGAGTGCTTCCGTTAGTACTGGTTTCATTAGTTACCTTTCTATTTCAAGTTAGGATTGTGTGTTTGAATGTAGGTTACGCCTAATGCGTGTATATGTCAATACATGCGAGCACCAAAACAAAACCCCGCCTGCGCGGGGTTTTGTTTTGGTCATGTATATATTTTGTCGCGTTTTCCAATAATCACTACGAAGATCATCTTTTGTTTTAACTGGAATACTATTCTGTAGTTGCCCACTCTGAATCTGTAGAGTTTCTCGATTTGTATAGATTTTGCAAATGTAAGAGGATTTTCTTGCAGAGCAAAGAAGCGCATCTTTTCAATCAATCTTTGTTTTATAAGAATAGGCAAATCATCCAGCTGCCTGGCAGCTTTATAACTATACCGAATTTCCATAGTAGTGAATTTTAGAAGCCTAATTTTTTGAAGAGGTCTTCTTGGGATATAGTACGTCCACGTCTTATATCTTCGAGTCCTTCATCAATATCTTTGTCCAATGCGGTGATTTTCAACCGATCTCCGACATATGCACGTGCGGCAATATTGAGTACGGTACTTAAATTCATACCTTCGTTTTTTGCTTTGCGCATCAAAGCTTTTTTAAGAAGCGTGTTCATGTTTAGAATGACTTTGGAGGTTTTCATAATAACAGTATATATCTAGTATATACGCTGTCAAGATGCCAAGACATACGACCTATGCGACTACAGGGTAGTATGTGAGGCGATCTTAAACTATCATTTATTACTACCTTATTGCATTACTGCGCGTTCAACTTTGTGCGGATCTCTTTCAGTATCTGATCCTTAACTTTCACATTTTCCTTGAGGAATTGGCGTGTAGCATCGTATCCGCGGCCGAGTTTCATTTCTCCGTACGAATATGATGATCCGGATTTCTGCAGGATCTCGTATTTTTCACCGAGAGCGATGATCTCACCTTCCTGCGAGATGCCTTCGTTGTACATGAGGTCGAATTCGGTTTGCTTGAATGGTGCCGCAACCTTGTTCTTCACAACTTTGACACGGCAGCGACCACCCATGACTTCTTCGCCTTTTTTGATCTGGGCAATGCGGCGGATATCGAGACGTATTGAAGCGTAAAATTTGAGAGCCTTGCCGCCGGTGGTGGTTTCGGGGTTGCCGAACATCACTCCGATCTGCATGCGGATCTGGTTGATGAAGATGACGATGGTCTTTGATTTGGCAACGATCGCCGTGAGTTTTCTGAGTGCTTGGGACATGAGGCGTGCTTGTGTGCCTACGTGGTACGCACCCATATCTCCTTCGATCTCGGCACGCGGTGTGAGTGCTGCAACAGAGTCGATCACGACCACGTCCATTTTGTTGGTGCGGATGAGACTGTCGACGATGTCGAGAGCCTGTTCGCCTGTGTCGGGCTGGGAAATGAGCAGGTCATCAATCTTTACACCGAGCCGCTTGGCATATTCGGGTCCATGGCATGTTCCGCATCTATGTAGGCGCAAACTCCGCCTAACTTTTGAGCTTCGGCAACGACATGGAGAGCCAGTGTTGTTTTACCTGAAGATTCCGGACCAAACATTTCGATGATGCGGCCGCGGGGCATTCCGCCGATTCCGAGTGCCCAGTCCAAACCGAGAGATCCTGTTGGAATTGCATTGATGTTAACTTTCGGCTTTTCGCCGAGTTTCATGATGGAGTCTTCGCCGAATTTGAGGCGAATCGCATCGAGGGCATCCCGAATTCCATCATGCGATTTCTTTTTTGAGCTATCTGCAGCATTTTTTTCTTCACCGTTTTCATGTATCGGTGACACGGTTTCAGTTTCGTCCATTTTTTCTTCGACTTTCTTTTTTCCTTTTGTAGGGATAGGCATATGTCTTTCTAGAATTATTTAATAAATGGCAGGCAATGCCTCTATGATACCATGTGGAATAAGGTGCGAATCAAGTGGTTTTGGAATAGGGAATAGAATGGGGTGGGAAGTCAACTTGAGGAACATACGATACATAAGGATAGAAGATAATAAAACGGATAAAATCTATTTCCGATTCGACAAAAGTGTTGTATTATCATGTTATGAAATCATCTGAATTTGTTGAGATGTTACAAGCAAATGACCTTGATTTTGTCGCCACAGTTCCTTGCACCATTACTACGCAGTTGCACGAACTCCTCGCGGCGCATAATAAAATCAGGTTATTTACCACATACCATGAGCATAATCTTCCTGGTATTGCTGCGGGATACTATATTGCAACAGGTAAACCTGCGGTTATTCATATGCAGAATTCAGGTTTTTCAAATGCTCTGGATGGATTGTTGACTTGCATAAAACTCTATAATATTCCCGTTCTCATATTAGTTACATGGCGGGGAGATTCCAGTTTAGATACAAGTGA
This sequence comes from Patescibacteria group bacterium UBA5187, assembly GCA_002413065.1. Taxonomy (GTDB): domain Bacteria; phylum Patescibacteriota; class Minisyncoccia; order Phycocordibacterales; family PALSA-1337; genus C7867-002. The sequence continues at coordinate 5,968 of DHWH01000017.1, read as the reverse complement.
ACCACATCAATTAATAGGTAGTGTCACTGAAGAAATTACTTCAATACCCAGTTTTCCTGTTTTTGGTTCAAAAAATGCCATACATTTTCATGATGATGTGCAGGCAGCTCTTGACTGTATTAGAAAGGGTATGCCCGCAATACTCAGGATCTCTTCTGATTCATTCGATAAAGGGCAGACAGAGGTTATTTCGATGAATAAGGCAATTTCTAGCGGACGGACTCGAACTCTCGATAAGATACATCTCGGTACTAGAGAAGAAGCACTTTTGTATATAAAAAATAAATATGATCTGAAGAAAACTATTTTTATTTTTTCAAATGGATATACCGCCCGGGCCGCTTTTACCGTTTTTGATACGGCTAAATGTTTTTATAACATCGGATATATGGGAGGTTCTCTATCAATAGGGTATACATTGGCCATGTTACAATCGGGAGTTAATGTAGTGGTAATCGACGGCGATCAAAATGCCCAAATGTCGTGCATGAAGGATCATTTGTTTTCAGATTATCCGCTGAATCTCAATTATTATATTATTAATAATAACAGTGGCGCCTCAGTTGGTAATGCATCGAGTATTCCGCTTTCTTCGTATTATTCAAAATTAAGCAATGTAATCGATATTCCTGTTGATACTCAGGCATTTATTCATCCCCGTCTAAAGGTAGTTGGCGGATTTCCTAAATATTTAGAGACACTGAGATCATTTATAAAGAAAATATGAAAAAAATTGCGATAATTGGATGTGGAATAATGGGCTCAGGTATGGCGAGAAATTTTATAAAAAATGGATTTTCTGTATATGTATGGAATCGTACAAAAGAAAAAGTTTCTGATTTGATTTCCGTGGGTGCAATTTGGGCGGATACTCCCAAAATAGCCGTTACATCTGCAGATATTGTATTTGAAGTGACCGCAAACGATGAATCATCAAAATTGGTTTGGCAGGGAAAGGATGGAATTTTGGATAGTGCTCGACAAGATCACTATTTAATTACTTCAGCCACATTGTCGGCCTCCTGGACAGATGAGCTTGCTTTGATATGTAGTCAAAGTAAGCTTCAATTTTTTGATATGCCTCTCACTGGTGGAAGGGTTGGTGCAGAAACCGGACAACTTATTATGCTTGCAGGGGGTGACAAAGATAAGTTAGGTATTCTTGCAAATATATGTAAGGCCATAAGCAAAAAAATAATATATTTTGGAAGAACCGGTTCAGGCATGAGATATAAATTGATCTTAAATATGCTACAAGCTGTCCATATTGTAGGTCTTGGAGAAGCCTTGAAAATTGCCAAAGAAAACGATATGGATATTGAAACTGTAGGAAACGCTCTATCAGAACGTCCTGGAGGCATCACTACTCAATTGGCGTGGGAAGGTTACAAAACAAGTGCTAAAAATCTAACATTTGCAATCAAGTGGCTTTTGAAAGATCTTAACTATACAAAAAAGCTAAAAAATAACATTGATACACCTATTTTTGACGAGGTAATTCAGAAATATACAGAAGCTTTTCAAAATGGAAAAGGTGATGCTGATTGGACCGCTGTTAACGTGGAATAATTCTATCCGTACTTGTCCCAATAGTTGCCTTCACTGTAGGAAACTGATGCAACCCCATGATAGTGAGCCGCTTTTCTGTGTGACGCTTAAACTGATCCTGAGCGGTAATAGTTAAAATGTTCAGTCCCGGGAACAGGACGATATTCTCGGTAAAATTTCCTTCCTGGTCCACAGAAATAACATTTCCATTTATTGAAATAATGTTGACTCGAAGAGCCTGCCCGCGAACCGTGACAGTAGAAGAGGCGAGAGCAGAACCATTCACTGGTTCAAATATGCTAATGGCAGGTCCTTCTATGTAGGTATGCGTTCGCCACACGGAGTAGCCGATAATGATGAAAGCTATTAAAATAATCCCGCCAATTTTGAGTAAACGCAGACTGGTTGTGCGGGTGAGGGACATAAAATTCTGATTCTGATTTCGATCCGATTAAATTGCAGGCGTACTCGAGATACCTTCTTCGGCAGGCATTGCCCCTTCTTGTTCTATTCCGGCACCAACTCCGATGACCTCACGAGGCTTAGAACCATTTGCAGGACCGATCACTCCGTGTTCCTCGAGCATATCCATCAGTTTTGCTGCACGCGAATATCCTACACCGAGTTTTCTTTGAATATATGAAGTCGAGGCTTTGCCGGCAGCCGTTACAGCTTCACGGGCGGATTCGTAGAGATCATCTTCTTCCAGTGAATCGCCCGCCATTGCATCAAAGGCGGCGTGTGCACCAGCTTCGGTCGGTGTGAGGTTGATTTCGTTCAGGATCTCATCCTTGTATGTGTCAGTAAGATGTTTGACGACACGTTTCACTTCGGATTCTGAAATATAAGCGGATTGCAGACGGACAGGTTTTGACATTTCTCCTCCCAAATAGAGCATGTCACCCGCACCGAGGAGCTTCTCGGCACCCATCTGATCAAGAATGGTACGTGAGTCGATCTGCGACGATACCTGTAGGGCTACACGTGTAGGAATGTTTGCTTTGATAAGTCCCGTAATGACATTGACGCTCGGACGCTGGGTCGAGATAACGAGGTGAATACCGACGGCACGGCTCATCTGTGCCAAACGAACAATGGCTGCTTCCAGTTCTCGAGGATATGTCTGCATGATATCTGCCAATTCATCGATAAATACGACAATGTATGGCATTGTTTCAGGCAACTTTGCGGCATCACCTTCGGTCGGCTGGCCGTCTTTCTTCCATTTTTCCAATGCGGGACCAAGTATTCCTTTATGATATGAATCAATATCTCGGGCCGCATGCTGCTGCAATATGTCATAGCGTCGATTCATTTCCTTCGCAGCCCATTTCAAGGCGAGAATAGCTTTCTTCGGATCGGTGATGACGGGCGTCAATAAATGAGGAATTTTGTTATAGAGAGTCAATTCGACACGCTTTGGGTCAATCATGATAAATTTCAAATTCTCAGGGGAATTGCGATACAAAAGGGAAGTGATGAGAGCGTGAATGGTTACGGATTTACCGGAACCAGTCGCACCGGCGATAAGCATATGAGGCGCTTTGGCCAGGTTGGTGAAATGAGCTTTGCCGGTAATATCCTTGCCGAGTGACATAAGAAGAGGTTTCTCTGATTCCTGGAATTCAGCCGCACCAAGAAGGGTTGCGAGACCGACGGTAGTCTTCGCCGTGTTTGGCACCTCGATACCTACGAGAGACTTCCCTGGAATAGGAGCCTCGATACGGATAGGGTGGGCGGCTAGGGCAAGAGACAGGTCATTGTTCAGACCGACGATACGTGAAAGCTTCACACCCTCGGCTGGTTTCAAAGAGTACCTTGTGACCGAAGGTCCGATGGATATCTCGTCCATTTCAACCGTGATGCCAAAATTTTGGAGAGTGCGCTTGATGATGTTTGCATTCGCCTTGATGTCTCCCGTTTCAGGTTTGCCGCGGTCCTTCTCCAGGAGCGATAGGGCAGGGGCGGTGAATGGCAAGAGATGTGGCACCACCACAGAAGATGCGAATGTAGCCTCCTCGACATCACTAAAGTCGAGCAAACCGCCTTTCTTTGCTTTGGCCGCCTGATTTGCCGGATTCTTTTCTTCCATTTTCTTTGCCAGTGCCAGAGCTTCAGCTTCGCGTGCGCTCAGTTTCGATCCGTCTGTTCCGGCGAGAGCCTCTGCCTTTGCGACAGCTTTCGCAATGAAGGCCTCCTCATCTTCGTCAGTCCTGCCTCCCTTGGCAGCTCCTTTCATAAGCCCCTTCTCTTTTTCTTCCGTCACTGGCCGTTTCAAGAGGGCTGCAATCTTCGCCCAATTGAAGTGTAAATTGAATGTCATGATGATCGATACAATAAAAATAGCGACAAGAAGGGTGATGGTGCCGCCATATGCGATGAGTCCCAAAAGGGGAATTGCGATCCATCGTCCTACGATGCCCCCGGCGTTCTCCATGATGACATGGATAAGTCCAAGTCCTGAGATAAGGAATAAAAGTGCCCCGACACCTTTCGAGACTTCAAATTTCTTTTTCAAGCCTTGCAGGAATGTTATGCCAAGCATGGCGAACATGATCGGTATAAGGTAGTATCCCACCCCGAAGAGTTTTGAGAAAAACATGAAACCATATTCGCCTACAGGTCCTGCTTTTCCGAAGGCGGCGAGTACGGAGAGTATGGTGATTAGAAATGAAAATATGGCAAGAATCACCTGGACTGTTTCGTCGTGCATTTCATCCCAGAATCTGACTTTCTTTGTAATCTCGGAATCTTTTTTCTTTGCCATGATGAATGTAATAATACCATAAATAAATTTCAAAATACGAATTAAGCATGATTTTGCCAGCTCGGACGCAGTGCAGGCTTGCATTGTAGCTTTTAAAGATTATAATGGACATATTAAAGACACATGAAAATATGGAATTTTAATTAAGGACACAAATTCTCTATAAAAGACATATATATTATTCTAATGGACAATAAGGACATCAATCAGCCGCCGTCGTTCAATGATCCAATTAACTGGAAATCACTCGGTTTTTTCTCTGCTGAAGACTACCTTATTTATATATTTAAAAAGACAGAAAAGATTACCGCAGCCTTGTATCTGGTCTCTGGACTTCTAAAGGACGATGAACCTATCAAATGGGAGTTGCGCGATCGAGGCATAGATCTTTTGTCTTCGTCCTTTACAGCCTCCAGCTCATTGCCGGGAGATAAGAATGTTGTTATTCAATCCTTGTTTACGGCCGCTTTGGAGACCTTATCTTTGTTGAATGTGGCAAAAATTTCAAATTTAGTTTCGGAAATGAATCATCGTCTATTGGTACGAGAAATAGATAATGTAGTAGTCATGCTTCGGGACCGTTTGGCTCAAAGTGCCGAAAATGCCGGTTATGTCCTTTCAGAAGCATTTTTTAAGACGCCGGATTTGTTCTCAACGGGTTTCCGTTCAGACAATAGAGAAATACAAAATCAGAAGCAGGTAAAGAGTAATAAGGAAAGTGTACACATTTCAGATTTTCAAGATAAAGGATCTTCCAAGGGACATGTCAGTTCGCAAGCCAAAAAGACACATAGACAAGATCAGATATTGGCTCTTCTTCGCGGACAATCTAATCTCACTATAAAAGACTTCTCTAGTGTCATAAAAGACTGTAGTGAAAAGACCATTCAGCGTGAATTATTGGAATTGGTAGAAAAGGGGGTAATAAAGAAGGAAGGAGAAAGGAGATGGAGCAGGTATTCCTTGAAGTAAGGCTCGGCTTTGCATAACTTTGTATAAGTGTGCCCTTAGGTGTACCTTACCTTGACTTTGCAACGTATTTTAGCTATTATTGACCCATTATTTCTAAATGTGAAAAAATGCTTGTTTCATAAGGGTTCTAGGGATCAATGTTATCCACATTGTTATTTTTGCACAGATCTTCAATTGTGAGCTATAATGTTTTGTAACGGGTGTGTAAACAATTTGTTTGTATACCTGTCCCAGGGCATTCTTCCTCTGTCTGCCTAAAGCAGACGGAAAAGCGGATGGTTTGGGAGAACGGACTTTGACAACTTAATATATAGTCAAAACGTTCGCATTTGTTTTACCCACAAATGCTCTTACTGTGCGTGTCGATAGCGTGCAGTTGGGGTAGTGGAAATTTATTAATCTTTATCAAAGCAACTTCTCTTCACGATATTATTAAAGTAAACGAAGAGAAAGTGTTTAATTATAAATCATACGTATGAAAAAAGTTCTTATTGCAACTGGCGCAGCCGTTATGGCCTTCGCTATGATCGCAAGCGCACAGGCACACACTTTCAACACCAACCTCACAGTTGGTTCAACAGGTGCTGATGTCGTCGCTCTTCAGACATGGCTCATCGCAAACGGATACAGCATCCCAGCAGTCGCTTCAGGTGCTGCAGCCAAGGGTTACTTCGGTTCACA
>DHWH01000027.1 GCA_002413065.1 Patescibacteria group bacterium UBA5187 | reverse complement strand
CCCCACAGTCTCTTCCACTACTTACACGACCGCAAGCACCGTTTCTCCAAGCACAGCTCCAGCTACCTCATCTTCCTCAGCTTCCGTTACGCCTCCTCCGACAGTAATCCCTCCAGCACCAACCCCGGCCATTCAAACTTCTCTCACTGCGTCTTTGACCTCGGCAAGTGAAGACAAGGCAGGTGCTTTCGTCTTCCATGCAGGTTCCGCAAGCGGTACGGCAAAAGACTGGAATTGGACAGCGACCCTCACTCTAGGTTCATCAAAGACCATCAAGTCAATGAGCATGAGCATTCCAGGTACGAACAATACGTGGTCAACCGTTACGATGAGTAATTGGCCTCTCGTTGTCTTTGCTAATGGAGTCCAGCTCAACACTTCATACGGACAAACCCTTGGCACCTACGCAGCAGGAACTCCCGTTACATTCCAACTCTATGGTCAGATCGATTACAGAACATTCAAAGGAGCAACACTGACCGTGAGCTTTACGGACGGCACGAGCGTAACTACCACTATTCCGGCTTCTACGATAACGGTGGCTGCGAAAGGCTCACGAACCAATACCGATCAGACGGCAAGTTCATGGATTGCACTGGGGAAATTATTTGGATCAAGGTACTAAAAACAGACATATTGACTGTACGGAACTTGACTCTTATACACCTTATCTGCTAATATCTTCAGGCGTCCTTTACGAAATGGATACTGCTCCTAAACCGAAAAATACTGCAAGCGGCACAGTCGTTGAGGCTTTGCCAAATACGCTATTCCGGGTAGAGCTTACAGAAACCAAAGAAGTCATTCTTGCATATCTTGCAGGAAAAATGCGGATGAATCGCATCCGTGTGCTCATCGGAGATACTGTGGAGTTGGAGTTAGATCCCTACGGAGGCCGCGCCCGCATTACGCGACGTTTATAATACAATGAGAGTCAAAGCAGCAGTAAAAAAGATTTGCCCAAAATGCACCGTGGTACGCCGTGGTGGGTATGTGTACGTGGTCTGCAAATCGAACCCAAGACATAAACAACGACAAGGATAAATTTTATGCGTATTCTCGGAATCACAATACCTGAAAACAAGAGACTCGAAATCGCCCTCACCGCGATCTATGGTGTTGGACGGGCACGCGCTCTCAAGGTTCTCAATGAAGTTGGCGTCGATGGTGGTCTCAAATCAAAGGATCTCTCTGTTGATCAGGAAAATGCCATTCGCAAGCTTGTTGAGAGTTTCAAGATCGAAGGAGACCTCAAGCGCGAAGTCGCCGGAAACGTCAAACGATTGAAAGACATCAAGGCGTACAGAGGACTTCGCCACGCTCGCCATCTTCCGGCTCGCGGACAGAGAACGAAGACCAATTCCCGAACTGTGAGAGGCAACGTTCGAAAGACTATGGGATCAGGTAAGAGAAAGGAAGAGAAGAAGTAATCATCAACAATTTCAACAACAAATTCAATTTCATACATTACCATGGGTAAAAAAAGAATCGTTACAACTGGAGGAGCTGAAGCTGATAAACCAAAGTCAGCAAGCGCATCATCAAAGAAACGCATTGATAGCGGTATTTTGCATGTGCAATCAACCTACAACAACACAAAGCTGATGCTTACCGACAAAGCCGGCAATGCGCTCATGTGGGGATCAAGTGGTGGAGCCGGTTTCCGCGGAGCAAAGAAGGGAACTCCATTCGCAGCTGCAAAAGTCGGAGAAACATTGGCTCTCAAGGCTCAGGCTTTGGGACTCAAAGAAGTCGATGTCGTCGTAAAAGGGGTCGGTTCCGGCCGCGAGTCAGCCATTCGCGGATTTATCAGCAAAGGAGTCGCCATTTCATCCATCAAAGATCGCACACCGGTGCCTTTCAATGGACCTCAGCCTAAGAAGCCACGCCGCGTATAATCTTCATTCATTTTTAATATTCAATTACCATTATGAAAATCGGACCACGTTATAAAAAAGCAAGATATCTCGGAGCGCCTGTCTTCAAAAAGACGCAGACGCAGAAGTTTGCAATGCGTTCCCAGGCAAAGCAAAAGACTACTAAGCGCCGTGGTCAAAAGAGTGAATACGGCCGCCAGATGCTTGAAAAGCAGAAGGCCCGTTTCAGTTACGGTGTTTCAGGAAAGCAATTTACCAAATACGTCAAAATGGCTTTGAAGGCTCCTGGCGATAATGGAAAAAACCTCCTCAAGATCCTTGAAGGCCGTTTGGACAACGTTATGGCTCGCTCCGGTTTTGCGCCATCGCAGTCTGCGGCCCGTCAGATGGTCTCACACGGACATATTACGGTAAACGGCAAGAAGGTGACCGTTCCGTCATATGCAGTTCGTGTCGGAGATCTGTTGGCTATCAGGGGTGGTAGTCAAAAGAAGGTCATTTTTTCAAAGCTCGATGAGGAACTCAAGACATTCAAGTGGCCAGCATGGCTCGTTGTCAATCCGGAGAAGCGCGAGATCACCATTAGCGGTGAACCTGTCGTCGATATGACAGAACTTCTTTTTGATGTCAGGGCGGTATTGGAGTTCTATACACGCTAGACAATGGCTTATTTTAGTGTATAATTAAAAGCCTATTTTATAATACTTTATCATCATGACATACGACGTTCTTCTTCCATCAAAACCAAAGATCATCCGCGAGGATGGTTCTTCAGGCATTTATGAAATCGATGGTCTTTATCCAGGCTACGGTCACACGTTGGGCAATTCGCTCCGCCGCATTATTTTGTCCTCATTGCCAGGCGCAGCGGTCACAAAGGTCAAGATTGCAGGCGTTGAACATGAATTTTCAACCGTTGACGGAGTAAAGGAGGACGTTATTACGATCCTTCTCGCCATCAAAAAGCTCCGCATCCGTCTCGACACGGAAGAGCCTCAGGTTCTCACATTGAAAGTGAAGGGGGCAAAGGAAGTTACCGGCAAGGATATCCAAGTTCCCGGTCAGGCTGAAATTCTCAATCCTGAGCTTCACATTGCCACATTGACTGAAAAGTCATCCGATCTCGACATTGAACTCACAGTCGAGAGAGGTCTCGGGTATGTTTCGAAGGAAGTTCTTCAGAAAGACCGTGTTGATATCGGTTCCATCACTCTCGATGCAGCCTTTACTCCTATTCGCAAAGCCAACTACGAAGTGGAGAACATGCGTGTCGGCGATCGTACTGATTTCAACCGTTTGCGCCTTATGATCGAAACAGATGGCACTATCACTCCTCGCGAAGCCATGGAGAAGTCAGTTATTTTAATGATTCATCAGCTCAAAGCGATTGTTGGATTCAAGGAAGAGGAAGTTGTTCCGGTAGCAGAGGCAGAATCTGCCGATGATATGGGTTCAAAATCAGACAAGGAGATCGACACTGAACTTTTGAAGACCCGCATCGATTCCCTCGGATTTTCTTCACGAACCGTCAAGGCCCTTACAAATGCGAACATTCGCACCCTCGGCGGACTCGCCCGCAAGAAGGAATCTGATATCATGGATGTCGACGGCTTGGGAGCCAAAGGCATGCAGGAGATCAAGAAATTACTGGCCCAGCACGGTATCAGCTTGAAACAGTAAAAGTGGCGATTAAACTACCATGAGACACCATTCAAATGTAAGAAAATTCGGCAGAGAGAAGACTCAGAGGCATGCTCTCATGAGGTCTTTGGCACGCAACCTTATTCGTGATTCACGAATCAAGACGACGACCGCCAAGGCCAAGGAACTTCGCCCATTCGTGGAGAAGCTGGTTACAAAAGCAAAAGTTTCAACGATTGCTACACGCCGTCTCATTATTTCCCGCATTCATGGCGCTGACGAGACAAAGAAGCTTATTGATACCATCGCACCAAAATACATGGATCGAAAGGGAGGCTACATCCGCATCGTCCGTTTGCCAAACCGCGATCTCGATGGAAGTCCGATGAGTTTGATCGAATTCGTTTAAGCTGATATACATACTATTATGAAATACACCATTGATGCACAAGGAAAGAAACTCGGACGAGTCGCCAGCCAGGCGGCAGCTATTCTCATGGGCAAAAATACGACTTCTTTTGCAAAGAACACTGTTGCTGATTCCAAGATCGAGGTAGTCAATGTTGCGCAAGCTGACATTACAGCCCACAAGAAGGAAAAGGATACTTATGTGACCTACACCGGATCACGCGGAGGTTTGAATACTGAAACTCTCAGTCAACTCATTGCACGTCGCGGCATGCCGGAAGTATTTCGCCGAGCGATTTACCGCATGTTGCCAGACAACAAGCTCCGCGACGTACGCATGAAAAATTTGATTATTAAAGAATAGATTACCCATGACTCCTACCACCAAATCCACAGGAAAATATTTTGAAGCCGTCGGCCGACGTAAGACCGCCATTGCCCGCGTACGCCTCTTTCCAGCAGCTAAAGCTGGATACGAGATCAACGGCAAGACTTTGGAAGCATATTTCCCAGTAAAGGAAATGCAGGTTACAGCTACTGAAGCTATCGCCAATGCAAAGGCTGCTGAGAAGTTCCATATCACCGCAAAACTCGTAGGCGGAGGCATTTCAGCACAGTCAGAAGCTCTCCGTCACGGCATCTCCCGCGCACTTCTTGTGTACGATGTAGAGATTCGCGGCCGCCTCAAGAAACTTGGTTTCCTCAAACGTGATCCTCGCGCCAAGGAACGCCGCAAGTTCGGTTTGAAGAAAGCCCGCAAGAGCCCACAGTGGAGTAAACGTTAAAAATAGGGCTATATTCCTCAAGATAAAAGTAAAAAAGAAGGTGGAAACACCTTCTTTTTTGTGCTATTCTCATGCACAGATAAACTTAGTCTCAACAACACAATTGAATTATGAATATTGCATTTTTTGACCCCGTCATTGATTTTGTGGTTTTGGGGATTGTCGCACTGATCGTTGTTATTTGGGTAGTCCATAAAAAGCGGACTAACCGAAAAAAATACGAGCTGGCCCGGCATATTCGAATGATCCTTGATCCGAATGGCTGCGAGAACGCTCTCTCGCGTTGGAATGAGTGCTTCCATATCTCCACGTATTACGGGCATCCCCTGCACGAAAATGGTTTTGATGGGGACTACCAGGACTTGGAGGTTGCAGCCAACATGTCGCTCAATCGTTACCTCAAACGAGAAAGAGCAGTCAATGCCCAGATTGCCGATATGGTTCATGCCTAGTTCGGCATATTCAATGTTAATGCTTGCTTAACCTATTGTCCTTCCGCCCGCGCCTACTTTGGCCGGGTTTTTTATTGGCTGAGTTTAGTATTTATTGCAAAAAGTCACCCCTCCGCGTATACTAATTTTATGAAAGACGATCTAAATAAAGACGATCTCGATGATTCCGTAATTGCGGAAGAAAACGCTGTCGAAGCCATAAAAAAGCTGCGCGAGAAGATCAAGAAACTCGAAGCTGAAAAACAGGAATACCTTACCGGCTGGCAGCGTGCCAAGGCGGATATGATCAATGCCCGCAAACGAGACGAGGCGGACCGTGCCGATTTCATCAAGTTTGCCAATGAACGTCTGATCGAAAGCCTTATTCCAGTGCTCGAAAGTTTCGATCTGGCCATGAACAACAAGGAAGTCTGGGAAAAGGTTGATAAGAATTGGCGCATAGGTGTGGAGTATATTTATTCTCAGCTCAAAAAATCCCTCAGCGAGGCTGGTTTGGAAGAGATCGACCCCGTCGGCAAGGCATTTGATCACAATCGAGACGAGGCTGCCGAGTATATTCCTGTTGAAAAAGAGTCAGATCATCACAAGGTCATTGCCGTTATTCAGAAAGGTTACTCGCTCAATGGCAAGTTGCTCAGGCCTCCTAAGGTGAAAGTGGGGGAGTTTAAGGGCTAAAGATTCAGAGTGCCGTTATACATGAACTAAATATGAATAAAAAATATATCTGGGTACTAATTATTGCACTTTTACTTATTATTGGTTTTAGTATAGCTAAAAATGATCACAAGCAAACAAATCCAACTATAAAAATTGGGGCACTTCTTAGTCTAACCGGGGAAGCTGCAACGTGGGGAGAAAATGCGCAAAATGCCATTCAACTTGCAACTGAGGAAGCTAATGCTGCAGGAGGGATACACGGTAAAAAATTGAGATGGTATATGTTGACACTGCAGGAGATCCCAAAAAGCAGTTTCTGCATTTCAACTCGTCACAGCAGTTGATCATGTCGCGGCTATTATCGGCCCACTTCAACAGACAGAAGATACTGCAGTTATTCCCTTGATAGATCAGACACAAACGCCAACTATAATACCAGGATATCTTCCACTTCAGAATAGAAAAAATCTTAAGAATCCCTTGTTAGTCTGGATGGATGCCGAAGCTGAAGCCGCCCGTATTGCAGATTATGTATACCGACAGGGAATTACGAGTGTGGGAATAATTGGAACATTGGATACCTGGGAAATGACGATATCCAATGCATTCGAAAAGAAATTTGTTTCACTGGGCGGCACAATTACAAGTAAAGAAATAGTTCAGGCAAATGAAGCTGACATGAAGTTGCCTGTTACAAAAGTTATAAACGAAAAGCCGCAAGCCATATTTCTCGGAACATATTATCAATTTGTGAAATCCACAAAAATAATCCACGATCTTGGTTATAAAGGTAAGTTATACAGTATAGAAGTTGATGATTATCTGACTACTCAGACATCACAATGGATCGCGGATCTCCAGTTCATTGCCCCGGATTATTATGTAGGTGATTTCGTGGATGCATTCAAAAATAAATTTGGCAGAGCTCCTGGTATGCCGGCGGGTCAGACATATGATGCCACAAAAATATTATTTTCATTACTAAACAAAACAGAAAGTAAAAATGAATTACTGGAATACATGAAGTCATTCTCTGGACACGATGGAGTTTCCGGACATTTACAAATTGAGTCCGATGGCAGAACTTCATTACCAACAGCCTTATTTGAACTTAAAAGAGGTCAGGTTTCTCGTGTCATGTTGCTTAAGTAAGCTTCTAAGGCAGAGCCTGTTCCCACATACTTTGCCACATAAGTTTCATCAGCTGACAAAATTCTTTGCTGTGAACGGTGAAGGCAATTTTTTCCCGTCCTCCGCTTGCGAATAGGCATTTATTTCCGTAGATCCAATAGCTCATTTTCCAATCGACATTTTTAGGAAGGTACCTAATGCGGACTAAATTGGTTTTAAAGTCGTTGACGAGCCATTGGTGTTTTTTGACCTGAAGCGCTCGATCACTATGTTTTTCAATGGCATTGATGATGACTCCGTGCTTGAGGCGCTGTGTGCCGTGCCAACGGAAAAATTCTTCATCGATATCGATCATATCTTTTACCGGCCACATGAGATATGCCTCGGCAATATTTTTACTCCAAGAGATATCCCGAAAAGCCTGCTTGATGCCCAATGTTCCCATGTAAAATTTTATTCGGGGTCGGGCGACGTCATCTGTGCTTTTTTGGTTTTGAATGAATGACAAAAGTGAAGCCTGGGCCTTCTGCAATTCTTCAATATGTATGGCGTGTGCGCGGGACAACTGGTCAGTTTCAGAAATGCCGAATTTCTTTCCGCCGCCATCGTTGTACTCGTTTATAAGGCTTTTGACGAGAAGAGGGGAGATGGAGTCGTATATGGTCGATTTTGGCATATTCAGGCGTGCGGCAATATCAGCTACAGAAGAGAGCCCGTGGCCTATAATATCAAGCAATATTTTTTTGGAGATGGCGGAAAGTCCAAAACTATTCAAAAAATCTGTAGTTCCTATTTTTGTTTGTTTCATATATTTAATAGACCTTTGTATCAACATGATTCGGTATTCGCCGAATAGTATACAAATATTAGCAGGCAGGTATACTCATTGCAAGGTATTAAAATTTGTAGTGCGCATGTTAATATTATTATATGAATAAAAAAATTATTTGGTCAGTTATTGTAATCGTCGTTATCGCAATCATTATCAGTGTTGTCCGAAAGCAGGGTCACGCGCCAGTCAGCCAATCAGAGCCGATCAGGGTCGGGGCAGTTCTCTCGTTGACAGGTTTTGCATCGCCATGGGGTGAATATGGGAAAAATGGAATCAATGCAGCCGTAAAACGTATCAACATGCAAGGCGGGATACATGGCCGACCAGTGCAAGTTACGATTGAGGATGACCACACTGATGGAAAGCAGGCGGTTTCGGCATTCAATAAACTACAATCTATTGATAAAGTTCAGGGTGTGATCGGCGGTGTTTTTGATTTTACCGCGCAACCAGTGCTGCCTCTCGCCAAAAATTCACAGCTCGCGTTCATTTCTCCTTCAAATTTTAGGATAGCCGGCGGATTCGACCTCAACAGTCAGAGTTTCGTAATGATGACGGATTTTAGTACGGTTATTCGTAAGCTTACCGAGTATCTTTCACAGGATAAGCTTAAAAAGCTTGCAGTAATACATTTCAAGTCAACATTTGGCAATGAGATAGCTAAGACTCTCGATACTGTTATGAAGGAACAGAAGAAGGGTGCAATTGTAGACGAAGCATATACGCAGATCGGTAATAATGATTTTAAGACAACTATAATTAAGCTTAAGAGCCAAGGGATCGACACTGTATTTTTGGACATGGTTGGTAATGATCCGCTTAGTTTTCTCACTCAGGCCAAAGCGCTTGGTTTTGCTCCTACCATTATTACCTATAACGGAACACTCGATTCATTTACCAACGAAAAGGATAAGAGTTTGCTTGAAAATGTGGTTATTTTGAATTGGGAAGTGACAAGCCCGCAGTTCACAAGCATATACAAAGATGAGTATGGAATTCCTCCTACGAAATCCGCGGATAAATTTTTTGATGCGGTATACGTCATGGCTACGGCTATTGCCAATAGTTCTGATATGACGAAGGTTGCTTCATATATCGAAAGTCATTCGGTGTCTACACCAAACACCACGATTACATTTACTCAAAATCACACCGTGAGCAGTACTCAAGTGGAGGTTCAGGTCATTAAGAATGGACAGTTGGTTTCCTGGAAGAAATAAGCTGAAAAATCTGTATATATACGAGCTGAACTGAGCGGATCCGAAGTGCATAAGTAAAAATGGATTAATGATATAATATACTCATTAATCCATTTTTATTTTTTAACATTTAAATCCATGTCTTTCATATCAAGTGTCGGTTTGGGAATCGGTGAAGATTCATACGCAGTAGGAGCGAATGCGTGTCAGGAGGCATTGAACGGTTTGGTCCGATCGGCAGGGGCGCCTGTTGATTCCGCGGATTTGTGCATCGTATTCTCGTCCGTGACATACGATCAGGAAAAAATGCTCAAAGGAGTACGATCTGTATCAAAGGACGCTTTGGTGGTCGGCTGTTCTACGGCAGGCGAGATTACGACGGAAGGACCGATGAAGAAACATTCAGTGGTCGTAATGATGATCAAGTCGGACAAGATCAAATTCTATGCCGGTGTCGGAGAGGATATTGCAGCAGGTCCACGGTTGGCCGGTAAAAAAGCGGCTGATGAAGTGAAAAAGCAGACGGGCGAAAAGCTGAACGCCTTCATGATGCTTCCGGATGTGCTGGTTGGAAATGGCGCCGATATCGTCCGCGGAGTGCTCGATAGTCTCGGAGAACATTTCCCAGTTGTGGGAGGCGCCGCAGGAGATGATTTCCAATTCAAAAAAACCTATCAGTATCTGAATGACAAGGTATACTCGGGAGCGGTGGTCGGTCTCGGTTTGGTGGGAAACTTCAAGATGGGCATCGGCGTGAAGCACGGCTGGATTCCGATCGGCATTCCAAAAAAAGTCACCAAGTCTGCCGGATCCGTACTTCATGAGCTCGACAATAAGCCTGCAATTTCGATTTACGATGATTATTTCGGGGATGCGGCCAAGGAACTTCGCACGGAAACTTTGGCAAAATTGGCCATCACGTATCCGCTGGGCATCAGGACTGCCGGAAGCGAAGAGATGCTGATCCGCGATCCTGTCACTGTCGACGAGCATGGTTCCATCACGTGTGCCGCTGAAATTCCAGAAGGTTCTGAGGTTCAATTGATGATCGGCAGCCGTGAAGAGGCTATCAAAGTGGCAAAGGAGGCCGCGCAAGGAGCCATGCAACAGCTGAATGGCGCAGAACCCCGGGCAGTCATCATATTCAACTGCATTGCCCGCAACAAACTGTTCGGAGAACGTTCCGGTGAAGAGATCGATGCTATTCAGCAAGCGATCGGCGATAACGTGCCTTTGATCGGTTTTTATACATACGGAGAACAGGCTCCGATCGGCGGAGAAGTGATGAACATAAACAAGTGCAATCCGGCATTTCATAATGAAACCGTGGTTATTTGCGTATTAGGCGAATAATCAGACGGCATATGGGACCATCCTCACAGAAAAAAGTTCTCGCATATCTCGGAGTTCCTTTTTTCGTCCTATTCGTGTTTACTATCGTGCTGTTAACCACGATGGCGCATTATGAGCAGGATATATTCTATGCCGCCCTCATTTTGGGGGTGTTTGCCGTGACGGTAGCCCTTGAAATATATTTATTCAAGATGAAGATCGCTCCGCAACTTTCTGAGAATGACAAGATCAAAAAATTGCTTGAGGACCAGGAACGCAGCGGCAAGCTGCTCATACGCCGCGATCTTGAATTGACGAAGGCCAATGACAAGCTTCAGGAGCTTGACGAACGCAAATCAGAATTCGTTTCTATTGTTGCGCACCAGCTCCGTACGCCGCTTTCAGGAGTAAAGTGGACGCTGGATCTTCTCATTAATGGGGAATTTGGCGAATTGAACGTCGACCAGAAGGCATTTTTGATGAAAAGCTATGAGAGCAATCAACGGCTGATCGCCCTCATCAATGACATGCTCAACGTTGACCGTATCGAATCAGGTAAGCATCAATATGTATTCCGAGACGCCCATATTCTCGATCTGTTCGATACCATGCTTTTTGAAATGAAATCCTCGGTCGTGCACAAACAGATTACGGTCGAATTCGTGAATCGTTCCGCGGAGCCTATCCACGTCAGCGTCGATGTGGAGAAGATGCGTGCCGTCATTCAAAATCTTCTTGATAATGCCATCAAATATACGCCTCAAGGGGGAAAGATATATCAGTGCCGTCCGCGAAGGGGAATTCGTCAAGATCTCCATCAAAGATACTGGCATCGGAATTCCGCTGGACCAGCAGAAATATATTTTCAATAGGTTTTTCCGCGCGCGCAATGCGCTTAAGGTCCAAACCGATGGCTCCGGCCTTGGTTTATTCATCGTAAAGAGTATAATAGAAAAACATGGCGGTACGATCCGCTTCGACAGTATAGAAGGCCAAGGTACGGAGTTCTCTTTTACATTACCGATATCCCTTACACAACACCATGAATAAAAAAATTTTAATAATCGAAGATGATGTTTTTTTGGGAGACGTTCTCCTATTGAAGCTGAAAAAAGAAAATTTCGTCACGGAACTGGTTCGTGATGGAGCGCTTGGATTGCAGAGAATAAAGGAAATGCAGCCGGATCTCGTTTTGCTCGACATCATGCTTCCTACCATGAACGGATATGAAATTCTCGAAGCAAAAGTGAAGGATGCTTCCATTGCCGCTATTCCCGTCATTGTTATTTCCAATTCCGGCCAGCCGGTTGAGATCAGCCGCGTATTGGCTCTTGGCGTGAAAGATTATTTGATAAAGGCGCAATTCGATCCTGAAGAGGTCATAGTAAAGGTGAAGCAACAGTTGATAAGTATGAACAGCGCCCGGACTGGCAGCTATGCGGCCGATTCGAAAGGGCAGGCAGGACAAGAGGGGCAAACTTCTGCGCCGGATCTTTCGGACGCACATCTTCCCCGGTTGTTAGGCAAGAAAATCATGTGGGTTGAAGATGATGCATTTCTCAATGATCTCATCGCCAGAAAATTAAAGACGGAAGGTTGCGCGCTGGTTCACGCGTCGGAAGGAGAGTCAGCTTTGAGACAGGCAGAGCAGGAGATGCCGGATCTCATTTTGCTTGATATTCTTTTGTCGGGAATGGATGGTTTTGAGATCTTACGTAAATTGAAGGAGAATCCCAAGATAAAAGGTATTCCGGTTGTTCTGCTTTCGAACCTCGGACAGCAAAGCGATATCGACAAGGCTATGCAATTGGGCGCGGAACATTTTTTGATCAAAGCGACGGTTACCCTCGATGAAGTTATTGCCGAAATCCAGCACGTTTTAGAAAAGTACGCAGGAGTGAGAGTTATCGCTTAGCTTTGCATACGTGTACCCTTAAGCTTGAAATCCTGCACCAATTTGTATAGTATATGGGTATATACACTATGTTAACTCCTTATAACCGCTCACAATTCCTCTCACGTATTTTTACCGATCAATCAGGTCAGCAATTCCGCATGACCTTTTTTGTGGCAGTGGTGGACGGGGAAATCAAAGGCCGCCTCGTTTCCGTCCAGCCTGTCACAAAGTCTGAAAGTCAGGGTTTCATTTCCGCGGGTGCTGCAGGTCATACGGGCGGTTTCAATCCGGAGATTCTCTGCTTGCCGATCACGTGCGCGAAAACCACTCCTGACACGGCATATACTCCCGCTTTTACTCCGGTCGTTTCTCCATATACTGAACTTTTCTTTTTTACGAGCCAACCTACGCGGGCTCCCTCAATCAGATAGATAGTAATGCTTTCTAGTATTACTGAATCAAATACACAGTACATTGTGCGTGTATTTTGATGTTTATTAATTCAATAGTTAGAGCACTTCACAATTCGTTATTTAACTTAACCACTACATATTATGAGCAAAATAATCGGAATCGACCTCGGAACCACATTCTCAGCCGTTGCTGTCATGGAAGCAGGATCACCGCGTGTTCTCGAGAATGCAGAAGGCCAGCGCACCACTCCATCGATTGTGGCGCTTTCAAAGACAGGCGAACGTCTCGTTGGATTGCTTGCAAAACGTCAGGCTGTTACGAACCCAAAGAACACAATATTCCAGATCAAACGCTTCATGGGTCATACATTCGATGATCCGGGAGTTCAGAAAGACATCAAAAACGTTTCCTTCGAAGTCAGGAAATCTTCGACCGGAGGCATCGAAGTGAACATGGGGGGCCAATGGATGCGCCCTGAAGAAGTTTCAGCCATGATCCTCCAAAAATTGAAGAATGACGCGGAAGCACGTCTCGGCGAGAAGATCACCGAAGCGGTCATTACAGTGCCTGCATACTTCAACGACTCCCAGCGTCAGGCAACACGTGATGCCGGAAAGATCGCGGGCCTCGATGTAAAGCGCATTATCAATGAACCTACGGCGGCAGCGCTTGCGTACGGATTCAATAAAAAGAAAGATGAAAAGATCGCAGTCTTCGACTTCGGCGGCGGTACATTCGATATTTCCATTCTGGAAGTAGGCGATGACGTCATCGAAGTGAAGTCCACCGACGGCGACTCGCACCTCGGCGGTCGCGATATCGATGCAAAGATAGTGCAGTGGCTCTCGGACACCTTCATGAAAGAAAACGGCATTGATCTTAAGAAAGATCCATTGGCGCTCCAGCGTTTGGATGAAGCTGCGGAAAAAGCAAAGATCGAGCTTTCGACGGCCATGCAGACGGATATAAATATTCCATTCGTAACTTCCGGTGCAGACGGACCAAAGCACTTGCTCGTCACTATGACTCGTGCGAAGTTGGAAGAACTCACGCAGGAATTCATCGATCGCGCGATGATGATCACCAAGCGTGCGCTCGAAGCATCTTCGTTCAAAGTGGGCGAGATCAATGAAGTCGTTCTTGTGGGCGGACAAACACGCATGCCGGCTCTTCAAAATGCAGTCAAACAGTTTTTCGGAAAAGATCCTCACATGGGAGTGAATCCCGACGAGGTGGTTGCGGTGGGCGCCGCTATTCAAGGCGGAATATTAGGCGGCGAGGTCAAGGACGTCCTTCTCTTGGATGTCATCCCGCTGTCGCTCGGCATTGAAACACTTGGCGGAGTCGCGACCAAGCTCATCGAAAAGAATACGACCGTTCCTACCCAGCGTTCCCAGGTATTCTCGACGGCTGCCGACAATCAGACATCCGTGGAGATTCATATCGTACAAGGCGAGCGTGCCATGGCGGCAGACAACAAGTCGCTTGGCCGCTTCATTCTCGACGGTATTCCGCCCGCACCTCGCGGCATGCCGCAAGTCGAAGTCAGTTTCGATGTTGACGCGAACGGAATACTGAATGTGACTGCAAAGGACAAAGCTTCAGGCAAAGCCAATTCGATCAAGATTACGGCCACTTCCGGTTTGTCCAAGGAAGAAGTCGAAAAGATGAAACAGGAAGCGGCAAAGCACGAAGCTGAAGACAAGATCAAGCGCGATACTGTCGAGGCAAAAAATATTGCCGAACAGCTCGTTTATACGTCTGAAAAAGCCTTGAAGGATGCTGGTGACAAAGTTCCGGCAGATCTCAAGAAAACAATTGAAGATAAAATTGCCGCTTTGAAGGCAGCCAAGGACGCTGCGTCACCGGATCTGGGAGTTATGAAATCAGCTACGGAAGCATTGTCTACAGAAATTCAAAAGATTGGGCAGTATATGAATCAACAGGGAGGGGCGCAAGGAGGACAAACTGGCGGAGCGGGCACCGGACCTCAGGGTGGGCAGCCAGGTGATGGAAAAGGTCCAGGAGGAAATGAAGGCGGTGATCAGGGAGGTGGAAATGTGAAAGATGCCGAATTCAAAGAGAAAAAATAGAATTCGCAAAAAGAAGTAATAAAAATGACCTCCGTAGTTTCCCTGAGAGCACAGAGCAAATGGTTGCTAGTGCGCTCGGGGAAACGAACGGGGGTCGTTGAGGGCCCCTATTTAGGGCCCTGATAAGCCGGTCTTGTGGGTGCAAATGTAGCAGCTCTCCGCCCTTCTTTGGGGGTCGGAGGGGAATTGTCCAGGGCAATTCGTAGGAGGTTGATTGTCTGGGGAATTCTGTTCTTCACACGTAGATCAAAGAGACTTTTCTCGGCCCTATGCAGTTTTTGCAGGTACTCGAGATTCATCGTTTGCTTCGATCTTTTCTCCACGAGGAGTTCGAAGGCTTCCGCCGGGTTTGAATAGAACTTAGAAATCTCCTCCATAAGAGATTCCTCCTTTGTTTGGAATATTCACAACATTTTTTTCAGGGGTCAATTGGTTAAAAAATATGGAGTGTGGGACTCACGCTCCATTCATGAAATGATTCCGACCATTTCTTGCCAAGATCATAATAGCACGATATAATCTAATTTGTCAAATAAAACGTATAGGTTCAATAGCTTGGCACCACTTTGGTGAAGTACCATCAAGGTCATGCCATATACATCAAACAAACACATGCCACGAATTAGGAGGGACGCTGCCAGACTTGTCTTCAAAGGTTGGAGTGCTCGGAAGGTTGGTAGACACTTTGGATTTCATCATACAGCGGTCACAAAGTGGGTTGAGAAGGCAAAGAAAGTTGGTGATGTACCGATTGCCACGCGCTCATCAAGACCACACTCGCATCCAAAAGAATTGAGTAAAGATGTAGCGCAAGAAATTGTCGATACAAGAAAATCCCGTAACAGATACGCAGAAGCAGTGCATCAAGAGCTCAAAAACAAAGGTATCGTTGTCTCACTGTCGTCAGTGAAAAGAACTCTCGATCGAAACTACCTCACCAAAAAGAAGAGTCCTTGGAAGAGGTTCCATCCCCACCAGGATCGTCCATATCCCTTCCAACCAGGCGATTTAGTGCAGATTGACACCATACACCTTATGACTGGCAAGAAGAGCAGAATCTACATCTTTGTTCTGATTGATGTGTACTCGAGGTGGGCATACGCAAGATGCTTTGAACGAATGAGTAGCAAGATCGCATTGAATTTTGTGAGAGACACACAAAAACATGCACCTTTCATTTTTGGAATGCTTCAATCGGATCATGGACCTGAATTTGGAAGCTGGTTTGTTACACAGATACAAAAATCGCACCGGTACACAAGAATCGGAAAACCAAATGACAATGCCCATATTGAACGATTTAACAGAACACTTCAAGAGGAATGTACCGACAAAGTTCTACGTAATGTGCACTCAATGAATTGTGCTTTGCGAAAATATCTGAAATACTACAACTACGAACGCCTTCATGCAGGAATTAACTTCCAATTTCCAATGCAGGTGGTGCCAAGCTATTGAATACTAAACGATAAAATCAGCTGCAAATTATGAAAGACTATTACAAAATTCTCGGAGTGGATAAAAGCGCCTCAAAGGACGAAATTAAAAAAGCGTTCAGGAAATTGGCGCACCAGCATCATCCTGATAAGACAAAGGATGATGCTGTCGCCGGTCAGAAATTCAAGGAAGCCAGTGAGGCATATTCGGTGCTGTCGGACGATCAAAAGCGCAAACAGTACGACACATTCGGTTCGGCTGGCCCAGGTGGCGGAGGATTTAACGGCGGAGGGCCTGGCGGTTTCGGAGGCGGATTCAATGCTAATGATTTTGGCGGCTTTGATTTTTCAGGATTTCAGCAAGGAGGCTTTGGTCAGGGAGGAGGGGGCTTCGGCCAGAATGGCGGAGTCGAATTCGATCTAGGAGATATCTTCGGAGATTTCTTTGGTGGCGGCAGAAGCAGGCAGACTCGGGAGCAGCGGGGACATGATATTTCCGTTGATCTCCTCATTTCTTTTGAGGAATCCATCTTCGGTGTTGAAAAGGATATTATCGTGACAAAGATGTCTCCGTGTCTTACATGTAACGGCAACGGTGCCGCTCCGGGATCAAGCATGGAAACTTGCAAAAATTGCAGCGGAAAAGGAAAAATAGATGAGATCCGCCGGTCATTCATGGGTGCGGTAAAGACCTCCCGCGTATGCGAAGTCTGTCACGGCAAAGGCCAGGTTCCGAAAGAAAAATGTTCCACATGTCACAGCGAAGGCGTCGTCGATCGTCAGCAGGAAATTTCTGTAAAGATTCCGGCTGGTATTGAGGAGGGACAAATGATCCGGCTTACCGGAATGGGCGAAGCTGTTTCGGGCGGAGTGTCGGGTGATATGTATGTGAAAATTCACGTCAAACCGGATCCGTTTATCCGTAAAGACCGCGACAATCTGGTAACGGACCTTGAAATCAAATTAACCCAGGCTCTGACTGGTGGTGAAGTTACGCTCAAAACACTCGATGGAGATATCATTCTCAAGATTCCTGCAGGTACGAATAATGGAGATATATTGCGTGTGAAAGGAAAAGGTGTGCCAAACGACCGAGGAAAACGTGGTGACATGCTGGTTCGAATCAGTATCGGAATGCCGAAGCATCTTTCAAAAGAGGCGAAGAAAGCAATCGAAGAATTGAAAAAAGAAGGGTTGTAAGAAGTTTTCAGAAAGCCTTATTTTTGCTATTATTTAACCCATGACAAAAAAGATTCTACTTTCCGGTGTAAAACCCACAGGCCGTCCGCATGTCGGCAATTATTTTGGCGCGATGAAGCAGTTCGTTGACGCGCAGACAGTCGGTCATCATGAGAATATTTTCATGATTGCTGACTACCATGGTCTGAACTTCATTCAGAACAAAGAAGAGATGTCGCAGCTTACTCTCGATTTGGCGCTCGATTATCTTGCTATCGGCATTGATCCGGCTCATTCGGTCATATTCAAACAGTCAGACGTATCGGCTCATACCGAACTTGCATGGATCTTCGACACGATCGTTACGATGCCATATTTGATGAGAGCCCACGCCTTCAAGGATGCCGAAGCCAAGGATAAAGAGATCAGCGTGGGTACTTTCAATTACCCGGTTTTGATGGCGGCGGATATTCTTCTGTATGATACCGATATTGTTCCGGTTGGCCAGGATCAAAAACAGCACATAGAATATGCACGCGACATTGCGCTCAAATTCAATCATATTTTTTGCGGAGGAAATGAATTCGGCAAGGGCGGCGTTTTCAAATTGCCTGAACCATTGATCTTCGAGCACGTTGCCACTGTTCCAGGTACGGACGGTCGCAAGATGTCGAAGAGTTATAATAATACGATTCCATTATTCGCTACGCGCGAAGAGATTACGAAATCTGTCATGGGCATCGTTACCGATTCTGGCGGACCTGAAAGCGGTGGCATTCCGCAAAATGTATATGCCATTCACAAATTGTTCAGAAATGAGTCGGACATCAAGTCATTGTACGAGCAGAATAAAGGCAAATACAAAATTTTGAAGGAAACTCTGATTGAGGACATAGATACCTTCATCAAACCATTGCGTGAGAGGCGTGCTGAATTGGCGAAAGATCCTGCATATGTATTGGAGGTATTGAAGCAAGGAAGCGAAGCCGCTAATAAGAAAGCTTCGGAAAAGTTGCTGGAAGTGAAGAAAGCAATTGGTGTGCTGTAAAAACACTATATACATGCGGTGTGGTTTATTGGGGGCTATACAGTAGGGGGGGGGTTGACAATTGTAGCATTAGTATGCTACAATTGTTCCTGAAAGGATTATGCTCATTAACAAAGCCGAAAAGGCCGAGCATACCATTGATCTATGAAAACATTAGCACTTGCAGTAAGCCTTCTGGTCAGCGTTGTGATCGTTACAAACGCTGTGCCGGGCGCCAACCCACAGTCACTGATGCCTAAGCACAAAAAGGCCGACACCATGCAGATGGCTCAAGCTAAACCTGCTGTCGAGACCGATACGGTCCAGTCGCCAAGTAGTCCCAACCATGGTGAATACCAACCATTCAAGCTGTCCCAGACAGAATTGACTGAGGGTTTGAAGTTCCATGGGGAAGGGATCTACTGGTTTCCATTCGTTGGTGAGCAGTTCGCATACCAATTGGCGCTTTTCAAAAAACGCCACCCCGCCTTGGAGGAAGTGATGGGGGTGTCACATTCCCCAACCAATACGACGTATTCACTCGCTACGGGAGCCGGAGTTACAGTTAGTTTCCGGGAAAAGGCAAAATAATAGCGCAGCACTGTTAGTTCGCGAACGCCGGTCTCTCAATAAGGGGCCGGTGTTTTTGCTTAATGATATAATATGTCCATGCCATTTAACATAAAAACTGAATCTTTCGAAGGTCCTCTCGATCTTCTCCTTGATCTCATAGAAAAGCGAAAGCTGTTCATCAGCGATATCTCATTGGCAAAAGTTACCGACGACTTCATCGCGCATATAAGGCAGTTCGAGAATATGCCCATGGGAGAGTCTGCTCATTTTATTCTCATTGCCTCAACCCTTCTTTTGATCAAATCAAAATCACTGTTGCCTCAGCTGACACTGACCGAAGAAGAACAAGGAGATATTCATAATCTCGAAACTCGTTTGAAGATATATAAGCGCATCAAAGAGGCTAGTGCTCATGTAGGTAAACTGTTTGGCGCTGAGATGATATTTCCGCAGTCACAATCACAGCCGATGAAGCCGGTGTTCGCGCCTGACCCGGAGTATACGCTTGAGAAGGCTCTTTTTTCATTGAAAGATATCATCAATCGCCTGCCAAAAAAAGAAAAATTGCCGGAACATCTGGTCAAGAAAGTCATCAGCCTCGAGGACATGATCGGCAGGCTGACGACCCGCATTACCAGTCATCTCAGGATGAGTTTCAAGGAATTCACGAAAGAGCACAAGGAGAATCGCGTGAATGTGATCGTGAGCTTTCTTGCGATGCTTGAACTTGTGAAAGAGGGTATATTGCTGGTATCGCAAGAAGCGACATTTTCTGACATTCACATGGAAACGAAAGAAGTCGGGGTGCCGCGGTATTAAGCCTTTTGATATCACGAACGTCGTCTCATCAAAGTTGAAACAGAGCTCCGGTTGGCGTAGAATGTGAGGATGGAACTTCCTCAAAAAATCGAAGCGGTGCTATTCTGGAAAGCCGAACCCGTCTCGGTGAAGAAACTTGCCTCGTTATTGCAGACGGATGCGGCGGCTGTTCGTGAAGGCGTGCGCCAGCTTGAAGAACAGCTCAAAGGGCGAGGCCTCACATTGGTGCAAACAAATGATGAAGTAATGCTCGGAACCGCGAAGGAACTGTCGCCGCTCATAGAACAGCTTGTAAAAGAAGAACTGACGCGGGATCTGGGCAAGGCAGGACTGGAGACCCTTTCGATAATCTTGTATCAAGGTCCGATCTCTCGCGCGGATATCGACTATATCCGCGGGGTCAATTCGCAATTTATCGTGCGGAATCTTCTTATCCGTGGATTGGTTGAACGAGTCGACAATCCTACGGATGCGCGCAGTTTTTTGTATAAACCCACATTGGCGCTCCTTTCTCATTTAGGAACCACAAAGATCGAAGAATTGCCTGAATATGAGCAGGTCAGAAAAGATATCGAGTCCTTTAAAAACTCAACGGCAACCAGTGAGCAATCCACAGCTTCAGAAATAGAACAAAAGGGTATTGCGGATGTTACAATAGAAGCCTGATGGCCTCCTCTTCCAATCCCTCCAAACGCATTGATAGATTTTTTTTGATTTCGGTGAGCATTCTTACGTTATTCGGTTTTGTCATATTCCTGTCAGCCTCTCTCGGTCTCTTGGCGCAAACAGGTGCGAATTTTGGGACTGTAGCGATGAAGCAGGCCATCAGTCTTGTGATAGGCATCGTATTCTTTTTTATTTTCTCGCGGCTCAATTATTCCTGGCTTAGAAAGGGCGCATTATTTATTTTCGTAGGAGCATTGCTGGTCAACGCACTGTTATTCATTCCCAGCCTGGCTCTTCACTACAATGGTGCGACCCGTTGGATCGGCCTGGGCTTTTTTACATTCCAGCCTTCCGAATTGCTCAAGATCGCTTTTATAATCTATATAGCCGCATGGGCTCATTTTGCCAAAGATAAAATACAGTCGATGAAATTCGGCCTCATGCCGTACATTATAATCCTGGCCGTCCTCAGTCTTTTGCTTTTGGCGCAACGTGATACGGATACGCTGGTGATCATTGCGGGAACCGGTCTCATCATGCTTGTTGTGGCCGGCGTGCCGTTCAAACATATTTCGATCGCCATATGCGCCATGGCCGTAATAGTCGGAGGAGTCGTCTTCTTCCGTCCGTATGCTCTGCAGCGCGTGCAAACATTTATGAACCGGGGTTCCGATACTCAAGGTGCGGGGTATCAGATTAACCAGTCGCTCATAGCGATAGGTTCCGGTCAGATCACTGGACGGGGATTCGGACAAAGCATCCAGAAGTTCGGATATCTGCCGCAGCCGACGGATGACTCAATTTTTGCCGTTGCAGCTGAGGAGTTCGGCTTTATCGGCAGCGTCGTGCTATTGATTTTGTATCTTCTGCTTGCTGCAAGCATATTCAGAATAGGAAATAAGGCCCATGATACGTTCGGCGGATTGGTAGTAATGGGAATTGCAGTTCTTATAATCACTGAATCTTTCTTGAATATGGCGACCATGCTCGGATTGGTGCCTCTTTCAGGTCTGCCTTTGCTTTTCGTAAGTCATGGCGGTACGGCTCTCATCATCACTCTTATGGCCATGGGTGTCGTTGCTAATGTTTCAAAATATAGTAGACTGGCCTAGACGGTTCCGCGATACCATTTCATGGTTTTTGCAAAGGGATCTTTGAAAACACACCCCTGGCTTTTGAAAGGAAAAGCTATTTATGGCCCGAAATTTTGCACCTATTGTATATTCGTATTGGTCTCTGAAGAACTGGTGGAAGGGAGTTCGGAAGGCGCGGCTTGAAAGCAAAGTTCTGTCTGCTGAAATGCCATCCCGCTTCGAATTACCATCTGCTGACTATGAGCATTATCGCGACAGACATCTCCGCGACAGATCTGTCCAAAAAATGCCGGATGGCAGTGTATGGATTGGAGGCGGACTTGTGACGCTCGCGTATGTTCCCAAAGCGCATTTTATTGAGAAATTTGATCCGCTGACGGATTACGGCACGGTATGCGCGGCTCTCGGACTTGTGCTCAACGCTCATCTAATGGGTAATGATTGGTTTACGGAAAGACAGATGCTCTTATTTCCCGGAACCCAGTTAAAGCGTTACGGGAAAATCCATATACCGGCCGTATCAAGCTGTAATGGAAGACCTGCGGGAGCCTCGTGGCAGTGGTTGTCAGCGGATGCGATTCTGGATACGGGCAATTACAGAAATTACGAAGTCGTCCGTATCGGGCAATACCTGCCGATCGAGCGGCGGCCGGAACATCATTTCCGGGGCCGAG
The DNA here is from genome assembly GCA_002413065.1 of Patescibacteria group bacterium UBA5187. Classification (GTDB taxonomy): domain Bacteria; phylum Patescibacteriota; class Minisyncoccia; order Phycocordibacterales; family PALSA-1337; genus C7867-002. Next base: position 7,049 of record DHWH01000027.1, on the reverse strand, counting down.
TCTGAGGGGAGCCAGTTCATTGCCTTCCTCTGCGGAAGGCTTTTTTATACCAAATTGCATCTTGGCTGATTGTTATTCTCTTTTTATAAAATACATTGTAGAATGGAATGACCTATGAAAATTCTTTTTACCGGCGGCGGCACAGGAGGCCACTTTTATCCTATCATCGCCATTGCGGCCGCACTTCGCGAACGCGTCAAAGAACGCAAGATCCTTTCGCCGGAGCTTTTTTACATGGCTCCGGGCAAATACAATCCGCGTGCATTATTCGATAATAATCTGCAATTCGTAGCCGTACCCGCAGGGAAGGTGCGCCGGTATTTTTCACTTTTGAATATTACGGATGCCGTGAAGACAGCTATCGGATGTCTCACGGCTTTGGTGCGCATGTACTCGATATATCCCGATGTTGTCTTTGGCAAAGGCGGATACGTCAGTTTTCCGGCAATGTTTGCGGCCAAGGTATTGCGGATCCCGGTTGTCATCCACGAATCAGACAGTCATCCCGGCAAAGTAAATATGTGGGCGGGAAAATTTGCAAAAAAAATAGCTTTGTCATATCCCGAAGCCGCAATATATTTCAAACATGCCGATCGTGTCGCATACACCGGCAACCCTATTCGCCCCGAAATCGCCCAACCGCTATCGAATGGAGCCCATGAGTATCTTAATCTTGAAAATGGCCTGCCGGTGGTACTCATTTTGGGGGGCTCGCAAGGATCGGAAACCATCAATAATGTCATCATAGAAGCTTTGCCGGACCTTCTCAATAGGTATCAAATCATCCATCAGACCGGCCGCAAAAACATTGAAAGCATCAAGATGACATCATCGGTTGTTTTGAAAGCCCATCCGTATGGATATCGATATCATCCTATGGATTATTTGAATGAACTGACGCTTCGCATGGCTGCCGGTGTCGCCGATGTCGTCGTAACCCGTGCAGGTTCGACTATTTTTGAGATTGCCGCATGGGGAATTCCTTCCATCATAATTCCTTTGCCTCAATCGATTTCCCACGATCAGACAGAGAACGCCTTTGCGTATTCAAAGACAGGGGCGGCTGCGGTTATCGAAGAAAACAATCTGACCAATCACATTCTCATAGAGGAAATCGACCGCATCAATAACACTCCGGCCATAAAGAACGCCATGAAGGCTCATGCGAAGGGTTTTTCCCGGCTCGACAGCGCCTCCATCATTGCCGATGCCATATTGGATATAGCGTTGGAGCATGAGAAATAATTTCCGGTATGCTAAGATTATTCAGTACTTATTATTTTAATATATTCTATGAATAAAAAAGCCATCTGGGGAATAATTGTGGTCATTATCGTGATTGTGCTTATTGGCGTAAGCGCCAACAAATCAAAGCAGTCTAACACAGTGAAAATCGGCGGGCTGTATTTGCTCTCCGGACCTATTGCTGCAGTAGGGGAAATAGAAAATAAGGCAACTCAGATTGCCGTCGATACGATCAACAATGCAGGCGGAATTAATGGTAAGAAACTTGAAGTAATTCAAGGAGATACCGCCTATGATGCCAGAAAAGCTCTGAGCGCATATGATAATGCAAAATTGAGCGGCATAAAGCTTTTCATCACTGATGGAAGTTCTCCTGCGGCTGCTTTGCGTAAGCCAATTATTGATGAAGGTAATTTCCTTATAATTCCGGCGGCGACAACTCCGGCATATTTTGATGGCGAGAATCGCACATGCCGCATCGCTTTGACTGCAAAAAGTTTTGGACCTGGATTGGCAAATTTATTGATAAAGGATCAATATAAGCGTGCATCCGTGCTACTTCCTCAAAACGAATATGGTCAGGGTTTGGCAAAAGAGTTTACGAATGCATATACCGCTCAAGGAGGAAAAGTTGTCATAACAGAATTTTATGATGCATCACCAGGTGCAGGTGATTATCGTACAAGTATCTCAAAAATTAAAGCTACTCAGAATACTTCCGATGCACTTATCTTTGTTCAAGTTGCAAACACGATCGAACCGATGCTGAATCAGATCCATGAACTCGGATGGAAGAAACCTATTGTGAGCGACTTCTATACCATTGAGAACCCGTCTCTTAAAAATGTTTCTTTGGCAAATGGCATTGAATATGTAACCTATCAATTTTCTTCAAAGCCGCAGCCGACGGATTCAGTAAAGACAGCCGCATTCAAAGCTGAATATTTCAAGAGATTTGGCATGTATCCGATCTACACTGCAGCAGCAACCTACGATGTGATATCGATTATCGCTGATGCGGTTGCACACGTAGGTGAAGATCCCCGGAAGGTTGGTGACTACGTCTCATCGTTAAAGAATTACCCCGTTACTACAGGCACTTTGACCTTCAATTCAGACTGCGAAGTAGAGCGTACAACGGCAGTGGCTAAGATTGTTGACGGTCAAATTGTGAATGAATAGCGATCAAGTAACAATAGTCCTCAGTTCTAGGTCTAAACTCCTCATTACTTACTCTTGTAAGCACTCCCTTGTTAGAACGGCTTATAATATGCTAGTATAACAGTCTAAAAACGTCGTAATTATAAGCTTATATTTAATTATATAAACATATGCAACCTTCAAGCGGTATCAAAACATGGCAGTGGGTAGTGACAATAATCGTCATTATTATCCTTATTATCATCGGTGTTCTCGTTTTCGGTGGTAAAGGATCTCAGGCACCAGTTACTGGTGATGAGTCAATGGCTACGACTACAGCGGATCAGTCTGCTGCAAACCGTATCGTAATGTCAGACCAGTACCCAGGCAATGTCGTATACCTCTCGTCCGTCCAATTGACGAAACCAGGCTGGGTCGTTATTCACAAGGATAACAAGGGCCAGCCAGGCGATATCATCGGTTCAGCCCACTTCGATGCAGGCATCAATGCCGGTGGCAAGATCACTCTTTCAGGTTCTACGGTAGAAGGAGGAACATACTACGCAATGATCCACTCTGATGATGGCGACGGCATCTTCAATGCCGCCAAGGATCTTCCTCTCAAGGATGCACGCGGAAATATAATTATGCACGTATTCCATGCTTCAGCTTCAGTAGGAGCAGGACTCAAGGGATAATAAGAAACAATTCGTTTCTCACTATCGCGCAAAAAAGAGCTATCAAAAGACGGCTCTTTTTTGTTACATTTATTTTACAGGAATCCTGCTATAATCATCGTATGAATATTATTACCCGATTTGCCCCATCTCCAACAGGTTTATTCCATGTCGGAAGCTACCGCACAGCTTTGTACGCGTATATATTTGCACGACATAATAAGGGTAAGTTTATTTTGCGCATAGAAGATACTGATAAAGAACGGTCGAAGAAGGAATTTGAGGAGAATATTATCGAGAGTCTTAAATGGTTAGGTTTTGATTACGATGAATTTTATCGCCAGTCTGACCGGACCGAAGTATATAAAAAATATATTAAGCAGCTGATTGATTCTGATCGGGCCTATATTTCCAAGGAAACTCCCAAGGAAGCAGGTGAGCGAAGTGAGGTCATTCGTTTTAGAAACCCAAATAAGAAAGTTACATTTGAGGATATTATCCGGGGCCGTATCGAATTTGATACAACCGAGCTCGGCGATTTTGTCATTGCAAAAAGCATTGATGAACCGGTGTTCCATCTTGTAAATGTTGTCGATGATCACGAGATGGGCATGACGCATATCATCCGAGGCGAAGATCATATTTCCAATACTCCGCGGCAGATTCTCATCTATGAAGCAATCGGGGCGACTCCGCCGAAATTTGCCCACATACCATTGGTACTTGCTCCTGGTCGGTCCAAGCTTTCAAAACGTCACGGCGCTTTGGCAATAACCGAATATCGCGAACGAGGCTATATTCCGGCAGCTTTGGTAAATTACATGGCGCTGTTGGGCTGGCATCCTACGGATGACCGTGAATTACTTACTTTGCCTGAGATTATCGAGCGGTTCTCTTTGGAGCGGGTTCAAAAGAGCGGCGCTATTTTCGACGAAGAAAAATTGCGCTGGTTCAACAGGCAATATATTGCAAAACTTTCTGATGAAGAATTTTCTTCCTACGCTTCTTCTTATGTCCCTGAATGGATCGCCGTCAGCAGTCCTGATTTCAAACGTCTGCTCCCGGTATTGCGTGAAAAAATAACAGTTCTTGCCGACATACGAACGCTCCTTAGCCCTGAAGGCGAACTGGGTTTTGTGCAAGAGATTCATCCGCATACTGCTGAACAATTGCTTTGGAAGAAAAATCCCGTGAAAGAATCTGCACGAACTCATCTTTCGAAAATGGAAGAATTGATCGCTGCCGTACCTACGGATGCTTTTACTGCGGATGCCGTTAAAGTAGCGATTTGGAATTACGTGGAAGCTAATGGAAAGGGCGATGTACTGTGGCCATTGCGTGTTGCTCTGACAGGTCAGGACAAATCTCCGGATCCATTTACTTCGGCTTATATTTTGGGAAGGGAAGAATCTCTTAAGAGAATTGGAGAAGCTTTGAAGAAGTTGGTGTAGAATGTATACATGCAACGTGCACAAAATAACACGTGTCACTCCTCAGGACGCATGAAAATCCTGCAGGATTTTCACTGTCCCCAGAAATTTCTTGCTAGAAATTTCTTGCGGATGTCCTTCAGAGTGACACGTGTTATTTTGTTGCCTCTCGCATTGTGCTTCGTATTTTTCTTAACGCATATTGCAATCGCGCACGCCCAAACTGCAGATGATCTGCAGCAAAAGATAGTAGAGCGGAATAAGGATATTTCCAAGCTTGAACAGGAGATCAAGTCATACCAAAAGGAGATCGATACGTTAGGATCCCAAGCCGTATCCTTGGCCGCGACTATAAAATCCCTGGATCTGACGCGGAAGAAATTGGAAGTTAATATTTCGATCACGGAAGACAAAATTACGACGAAGAATCTGGAAATTCAAAAGCTGGGTACGCAAATCAAGGGAAAGGAAAATAATATCAAGGATGATCAGCGAATCATCATTCAGACATTCGCCACATTATATACGGCGGATGACCAGTCGTTGCCTGAAATTATTTTGAGCAGTCACTCGGTTGCCGATGCGTGGGATTCTTTGGATCAATTAGGGATTCTGCAGAAAAGCATCTATGGCAAAATTACTTCGCTGCAGCAAATAAAAGTGGGCTTGGAGACTACAAAAAATGCGACTGAAAAGGCGAAAGCGGAATTAATCGTACCGAATAAGCAGCTTACGGAACAGCGTACCATCGTCCTTTCGACCGCGGCAGAAAAAAATAGCCTACTCAAACAGACGGATGCATCGGAAGCGTCATATAAAAAACTATTGGCTGACAAGAAGGCGCAGGAAGCCGCATTCCAGCAGGAAATAAATGTGTATGAATCCCAGCTTCACTTGCTGGTGAATCCTGCCCTCATTCCGCATGCGGGTTCCGGGGTGCTTTCCTGGCCTCTCGATGCCGTTTTTGTAACTCAATATTTTGGCAACACGCCGTTCTCTACCGCCAATCCGCAAATTTATAATGGCAAAGGCCACACGGGCGTGGATTTCCGGGCTTCAATCGGTACGCCCATCAAAGCTGCATTGTCGGGGGTCGTCGTTGGAATTTCCAATACGGATCTTGTTCGCGGCTGTTATTCATACGGCCGTTGGATCATGATAAAGCACGCGAACGGTCTCTCGACGCTCTACGCGCACCTTTCACTTGAAACGGTCAGTGTCGGCCAAGTCGTACGGACCGGACAGAACATAGGGTATAGCGGCAATACGGGGTATTCGACCGGCCCGCATCTGCACTTTGGCGTGTATGCTACGCAAGGTGTGGTCATCAAGAAGTTTGATTCCAGTATAAACCGCAAAGGTGCCACTATTCCTATTGCGGATTTCAGCGCATATTTGAATCCGTTGTCGTTTTTGTAGCAAATTAAACATGTGACAGATCATTTTATAAAAAATGCACACATTTCTGTGTGCAGTCTGTAAACATAGCGTTAGGCCATTTCAGAGCGCCTCAATCTGGGTCAGAAGTTTTTTCAATTCTCCTGATTCGAGGTGGGTCCGGACATCGTCCAGAAACTCCTGCAGATTTTTTCCATGTTGCAGGGAATATATTTTCGCCTGGAATGCCATTTCAAGCTTATCCAACTGTTTGACCAGTTTGGCTTCCGGACTTCTGCCTCTCTCGAATTCTTCCCACAGCTTCAAATATTTTCCGGCATCCGGGAAGCCTTTCAGCAAAAGAATGATTGCGGCACGTTCCGCACTATACTTTTTTTGTTTGCCTGCCCGATTTTTAGGGGAGCGCGGATCGCCATTGATGATCTCCCCGAGTTCGTGAGTGAGGCACATCATGAGAACTTTGAGGAGATCGAGCTTCGGGAAGTATAGCTGGCAGACAAAGAGACCCAACATGGAAATTCCCAAAATATGATCAGCTACGCTTTCACAGTATTTTTTGGAAATGTTACGTCCTTTACGGAGCCATCCCTGCCGGTACAGCTGTTTGAGGTGGTTCACTTGGAAATACAAGAGAATCACCGGTTCAACCGACTTTCCAGCCAGGAACTGAAAAGGGTTAGCGTTTTTTAGTTTCATCTGTAATCAATATACTCAATTAGTCGACCTTGTCTAGGTGTATGAATATATCAGCAGAGACCTGTGCACAACCCCTTCTGCATTAAAACAATAAATGCGCTAAAATAGATACATCATGTTCGCATATCAGACAGACAGGGGATTGATCAAAATGGTTCTCATCATTGTCGTCGCTCTTTTGGTACTCGCATACTTCGGCTTCAATCTGCGCAGCATCAGCAATTCCCCGACATTCCAGGATAACTGGTCATTCATAAAAGGCGTTGTGGTAAATGTATGGACCAAGTATTTAAAAGCTCCTTTCGATTATATTTGGAATAAAGTGTTCCTGCCGCTTATTTGGGAACCTGCCATCAAAAATCTGACGCGAATGAAAGATGACGGCACCGGGGTCATCCTCCCGGAAAGTGCTCCTCACCTATCAAGTCCGCCGCCAGTACAGTAAAGCCTCCCAGGCTATTTT
>DHWH01000034.1 GCA_002413065.1 Patescibacteria group bacterium UBA5187 | reverse complement strand
AGATGTGTATAAGAGACAGCCAGTAAGGGCGGCCGCCATGAGCTGTGAAAGTGTCACCGGCTGTGAGGCACTTACAGCGTTAGGAACATTTGGAGAATTTATAAAATTATTATTACCAGAAAATGTATTGTTGCCATTTGTTGATGCTTTACCCGCAAGGTTGGTGTCTACTTATCCTTTTGAGACCACTTGCTTTGAGTCACTGAAAGCAGGATCAGCATCGTACTTGAGCGGATTTGCTGAATCTAAAGTGTCAGCACCATTCATGATGTCGACGATGATTTTTAAATTGACGAAGTCGGTGAGATAACATTTGGCGCCGGCTCTATGACCATTGAGATTTTGTACCCCTGCGGTCTGTACCCCCTGGCGCGACACACTATAAATATTGGATATAGATGTGCCTGATAAATCAAAGATCAAGTGTTCTTCATCGCCAGTTCCTCGGTCAATAATCATGCAATATTTTCCTGACGGAATTGTCACGGCATTCTTGTCGGTAACACTCGTTAGAGACCCTGAAGTAGCGCCATTCGCTAGCTTGGTGGCAAGAGATGTTTCGAAGTTTGCGACTACTTTTGTGAGTTTGCTCGACATGGTTTAATTATTTACTCTAAAAAATGTGAAAAAGTGTGTGCAATCATTGGTCAATATTTTTGCCATCAAGACTCACATGCTCCTTCTGCCTATATACTTTTGGCAGTTTGTCTTCATAAGTCAGGATGTCCCAGTCGATTGATTCCATGACACTTACATAGCCGATTCCCTTTGCTAAAAATCGGATGCTTCTACGGCGAAATTTAGGTATTTTCATCGCCTTTATTTGTAGTTCATAGGGGTACACTTGAGCTGATCCGTCCCCTCCGACAGCTGCCTCACCGATCATGGTTGTACCTACACTCGAGGGACTGGATCTGTTAACGTAGGTCGCATCACCTCGGATTGTGCCTACAAGGGCATATCCGGCTCCGTCAAAGTCAGCGTAGACTTCCACATATTGAGCAGGATCTATTTCGCCTCGATAGCGAAGTCGTCGATATTTTTTCAGTCGGCGCACGCCGTATGTTTCGTACTTGCTGTCCCAGTTGTTTTGAATGACATATCCATCGTCGTCAAAGCCGTTGAGGATTTTATAAACAGTTTGAGTGTGTGGACTTCCGCCATAAAGCACACCTGAATCTTTTGCGAGTGATTTCATTCCATAGTTTGTAATGTCGACAGTATTTTTTACGATATCAATCACGAGCGTTCGATCATTCACGATACTTGATTGAGCTCGGCAAGATAGCACCACAAATTGTCCGTAGGTTTCCATGAACGCATCGCTATAGTCGAATTTTTCCCATGCAAATTGCGGAATAAGTTCAGTTGCGAGAATGTCATCGCCGAGAGGATTCTTTTCGAGGACTGTAAGCTGAGGACGATCAGGATTTGCTGTGTTGATGAAGACCACACCTCGGCCGGTAGTGACTGAGCTTTTTCTTGTGAGGACTCCGATGTTTCTTCGGACCACTTGATTATTGAATGTCTTATCATCGTCAGTGTATTTGTGCTGATATGCACTTTGTTTTTTCAATGAGTAGTAGTTTCCATCAATACCGATGACAAGCTGCTGAATGGCATCACCTCCTTCATCCTGCCGGATCACATCCCCTTCGCCGGCAAGCCTTGATGCGCTATATGTAAAATCTGCTACGCCTTTAGTCGTACTGTTTTCCCAGACATAGGTTGATTGGATATTGTTTGCTGAAGCTCCAGGCACAGTTACGAAAGTCACACTCCACGCTCCGGTGATGTAATTGATCGTGCCTGTTCCGCCTGAGCTTCCCTTTAGGTTTCCATTTTTATCGTCTGTAAATATTTCACCTCCCCCATCCGTGCATTTGATTGTGACGAGTCCGCAGTTTCGCTTTGGTTGACCCGACTTGAATAGAAGCACTCCGGTGAATGCTGTTTGTGATCCGTTTCCGCTTGCAGCATTTTCGTTTGCCACCTGAGTGAAGCTAACTCCATCACGTTGCACATCAATGAAACTTCGATAAAGTGCTGTCGTATCTTTAGCGATTCCCCACAGATACATTCTCGCTTTGTCGATCAGAGGAAATCCGCAAAAAAAATCTGTCGTAGTATAAAGTTGGATATAGCTTGTTGGATTCGCGTTAGCAAATTTAAATAATCCGCCAGGACCGCCAGCAAACGTCCACGCTCCAGTGAGTGAGCTGTAGTTTGTAAAAACGTAGATATCATTCGCATTAAGTCCTGTTACCACATCTACCCAAGTTGTGACATTAAAATACTGAATTTTTGTAGCAATTTTTCGCCAGAGAATTGCAACACCTGTGCTTTTATATCCAATATGGATTGCAGGACATGAGCCTGCCGCACCTTCAGTTCCGACTGTCACTTTTCCTCGAGCGAGTTCTAGGCGACCATCAATGGTCACCCAATTGAGCGAATCTTTAGCGCTGTCTTTTGGAGTGTCTTCGTTATCTTCACGATTATGTACTCCTGATGCAAATTTTTTAATTTCATGATCTGCCATAAATTAGATGAGTTTAAATCGCGCATCCCTCAGTTTTAGGTTTTTCAAATACTTCTGATACTGCACGGCATTCTCTTGCATGTTGCTTCGTGCCTTTTCCGACTTCTTTATAATTTCTTCATCGATAAGCATGAGAAAAACAATCATCGGATGGTACTCAGGAGGCAATTTAGGATACGTTCCGACTGCGATATCGTCAGGGCTTGTTTTGTAATCAAATTCATATGTCGCACCTGTCCCAGGACTTTGTGCAAAGTTTATTTTTCCGTCCAACGGATCAATCCAACAGACATTACTAAATTGATTTGCATTCCTCTGCCCCATTGGCACAAAGTAGTAAGGACTTCTCTGGCTTCCTATAAAAATTACTTTGAGGATTGGCTCATTCTGGTCTTGGCTATAATTCTCCATCAGTTCATCAAAGTCTGTTGGCACAGTAATTTTTCCATCGCTTTCAACAGCGCCAGTCTTTTTTCTACGAAGAAATTCCCACGGCTGTTCCATGTAGACGAGACGGAGTTTGTCATTTGCGAGAGTGAGTTCCTCATCGCTCGACAAATCGGTTGTATCGTCGGTATACAATTCAAAGCGATCAATAATTTGTTGTCCTGTTAGTGGTGTTGCCATGATATGTTTTTATATTTCCCAGTGGCAGAAGCAGCCCATTGCAAGTTCTGCTTCTGCCACTGAGCCCCAGCGTGAGCTGAGATCAGCGGAATCCTTATGATTGGACTTGAACGTCGAGATACTGAGGCTTACCGTCGGCAAAAGTGAAGATTCCGTAGATAGCATCGGATCGGATGATCTTTGCTCGCTGATACGGATCGTCGACCATTTCGACTTCGGCAGTGTCCTGAATAACAACATCGATCGCACCTTTCTTACCGTAGTAAGCGTGGATGAGGTTCTTGGTCAGCGTGTACGTAGCGTTTCCGCCGA
>DHWH01000008.1:27826-28054 GCA_002413065.1 Patescibacteria group bacterium UBA5187 | reverse complement strand
CTCGTGGGCTCGGAGATGTGTATAAGAGACAGGTCCAGGGATCAATTGCTCGGTGCGGCAGGAGTCGGGTCTGATGAACGTGCAGCTACGGAAGAAAATGCAGAGGAAGCAGAAGAAGGCGCAGGCAATTCAGGTGCCGCCGGAAAACAGCCGAAGATTTCTATCCAGCGTTACAAAGGTCTCGGTGAAATGAACTCAGATGAACTCTGGGATACAACTATGGATCCT
>DHWH01000008.1:7809-27673 GCA_002413065.1 Patescibacteria group bacterium UBA5187 | reverse complement strand
TTTTGAAGCAGGTCACTATCGATGATGCACAGGAGGCAGACAAGGTTTTCGATATGCTCATGGGTGATGATGTTCCTGCCCGCAAAGCATTCATTCAATCGAATGCGAAGTTGGCGACGTTGGATATTTAAAACACTCGGTCAGTTATAATTCATGAACTATCTATATCATAGAGTGCCCAAAAATATGGAGGGTGATATTTTGCATCCATTGAATATGATGAAAGATATTTCTCCTGAATTATTCAGAAGAAACATGGATAAATATGCCAGCAGAAAAGAAGTTACCGAACAGAAAATTCCTGGTTTGGATTGCTTATGGAATGATGTTATACACTTTAGTCCCGTGAATCCCGTGGAAGTTAAGAAAGCGTTAGTAGAAAGTGGATATACAACGGAATTTAATTTTACATGCTACGAGATCGATCCTCATCTTTTGGACAGGAACAACACTATCGTTTTCCTACATAAATCTGAATATACAAAAGATAAAATGAATCCAAAAAACTTTGCAGCTTTTGATCCGGATGATATAGCTAAATACTCCGTCGTACCTCAATTCACAATAGAGTATTATAAGGAAAAAGTTGCTGCCGGCAGGGATCCTCTTTTGTATCATGGAATTGTTCATATTTTGTATAAAGGTACTTTGAACGTTAAGGGTTTGAAGTTGATTGATGGTAATGGAGAATAAGTAATCATGAAATTTTGTGCAGACGCAAAACAACCCGCCGAAGCGGGTTGTTTTGCCATAATGGCCACTCATACTACAAAGGAGAGAGAATCCGAAAATGTAAGTGGTGTCCGTGATCACTGCGCTAGGCAGGATTTGTATTGGACCCAATGTGTTGTATTAAGGATCTTCTCCGATAAGTAAGGCGAACCTGATACTAGTTTATCGGCCGCTCATAAAATTACAAGGGCATGCCATACCGGGAAAAGTGAATAAGCTGTGAATAGTACGCAGCTTTTTGGGGACAAAAAAACTGGACAATACATATTTAGTGTATGGAAGGGGATGGGAGAGTGTTATTCTGGTTACGGAGATTTTTAACCTGTCTTTACTTTTAATTTCGATTGCCTCTTTTTGTCTAATTTCGGCAATTTTAAAATAAGAAGTCCGTGTTTTTCAATAGCTTCTGCTTCATCAACGTCGATTTCTTCAGGAAGTGAGATTGTTCGGGAAAATGAGCCCCAGTAGAGTTCGCGCGTAAAATAGTCATCGTCTTTGGCAATACGCTCCTCTTCGCGTTTGCCGCGAACGGTCACAATGTCGCGGGTTATTGAGATGTCCAGATCTTCAGGACGTACGCCGGCGATCATGGACTTGATGACGATCATTTCCGGAGTCTGATATACGTCAACCGTGAGTTCGCCTTCTTGCTCTGTCTCTTCATCCATCCAGGAAGATGCTTCACCGTTTGCGCCAACTCCACCATTTTTCTTTGTGGCGAATTTGGCACTGGAGGGAAGATCCTGCGTTTCTTCCATGCGAACCGTACCGGTCAAACGTTCAAAAAAAGATCTTTTGTCTTTGGACATAATGTTTAGTTAGTGAGTTATAAAAATTTTGGTCTGACTGCCTTTACTTCCTCGAACAAGACGATCAGGATGACCACCGCACCCCAGATCCAGGCGAATGCCCGAAGAGTATCCGCGCTGGCAGCGTTAATTATAGATAGATTGAACGCCGCATGCAATGCGATAGCTGCGGATAAGCCGAGGATAAGTAATATGAACTTCGCGATATGGCCGCGGTAAAAAGCATAGCCAAGCGACGCGCCGATCAAAGCCGAACTGACAACGTGTACCAATGTGGCGCCGATGAAACGCATATTTCCGGTCACGATGCTTCGTGCGATCTCGCCGTCGGAAAGAGGTCCCATGATAAAAAGCGTATTTTCCAAAGCCGCGAATCCTAAAGCGGCAACGACACAATATATCATTGCATCGATCGGCTCATCGTAGTAATCCGAATTTAATGCAATTACGGCTACGGCGATAAATTTGAGGACTTCCTCAATGCCGGCCCACAGCGTATATCGAAGCGAGGGATCGTTGACGATATCCGCGACATATTTTTCCGCGAAGATCGCGGCGATCACGGCGAGGATGCCTCCAAAAAAGGTTGCCGCCAAGAGCCAGCGCGGCTCCGGTTGCTGTCGGTCCTCGTGGAGCCAGAACCACAGCCAAATTAGCGATGGCACAATGCCAGCAAGGACGGCATATAAGAATGAGGTGCTCTCGAACATACGCTTACAGTATAGCAAGAGAACAGGGTAGATTTGTGGGGATAAGCATTGCCATGGAGCATTCGCGTGGACACTTTGATAATAGTATGTTAAGAATAATTCAGATTTGCTAATCTCTTGAACAGCTTCCTAACTAAGGGCATTATGTTATGCCCGGCTGAAATACAAGAGATCACAATCCAAAGGAATCGAATAAATGAAAAAAATCAATCGTTGTCGGGTAGGGTTGCTGTGTGGCGCCCTCTTACTGTCTTTAACTGTTCCGGCGGCGTTCGGGCAGCAAATTGCTACGAATGTTTCGTGGTATACCTATCCGTGCGCGTTGCCTGATACCAGTGTCCCTGAGTTTGGGACGGCGCGGGATAACTTGTTGACGGGTATGAGTTTTGGCGGGGCATTGGACACGCACAGTCGAGTTATTTCGCCCTCTGGCGTTGAGATAAGGACCAGCTTCGATTCTTCGGATCTGGCCATCTCTACCAATCATTTCTGGCGCGGTAATTTCGACCCGCCTGAGCCGAATGCAAGCCAGTACGGAAGCCGTGTGTATTGTCCTGTTCTGATGATCGGTAATGGTAAAGTGTCGCTGAGTCGGATGTCCTACAAGGTGACATGCGGTGTGGCGTTACTCGGCAACAATTCAGCATTGTCCGGTTTGGACTATAGTGTGAGCCGTATCGGCATTCAGGCTGGATCGGATGGAGCCCTGTTTACGGGTGACGATATCATCATCAAATCGGGTTCGGGAACGAATCTGGTCGATGCTATTGTTTTTATCGGTGGCCGAGTCGGAGCAGTGGTCAATCAAGCTTCCGACTTTGGGCCTCTCGATACGGAAATTGGTCCGACGGGGACCTTCATCACTTACACGTATTACTTCAATTCGCCAGTGGGAACATTGAGCGGCGGGACTACGGTTTCGCTGTTTCCAAGAGGTTTGATTCCCAGTTCGGTGAACCATCTGACGCCTTTCATCGGGCCAAAAGGCGTCTTGTATTCGCTTGTTGGACCTCCGGATTTACCGCGTCTTACAATTGAGCAAGCTCATTTTGTGGTTGGCCCTTGGTCGACAGTGACCACTCTGGCCATGGAGGGTACCTCGGTATTTATGCCATTTAACGGAACTGCGCACGGCGACTATGGTTTTTTACGCCTGCCGCATTACGGGAAAGTGCCGTAACTTTGTTACTTTGGAATTCATTTGATTCCGAAGAGCTTGCCATGGAGGCATCTTTGCTTCCGTGGCTTTTTTATTGACATATTTCTAATGTCTGGTAAGGTGATTTTATAGCCGTTCGAGTTTGGATTTATTTACTTAATCATTTGTATACTAATGAAAATCACTAAATACGCGGCATTCTTTGCTACTGCACTATTTGCAGTCAGCTTCGTCACATCGCATGTTTTTGCAATAACAGATGGTGGATCAGGACAGGTTGGGGTAGTAAGTTCAAATTCTAGTAATACAGATCAGGATGCTCCAGCTGGCGTAAATTCAAGCTCAGCTGCACACACCAGCCAAGATTCTAATGCAGGAGTTGTTTCGAACTCGTCTACGGATACTGCCCAGGATGCTCCAGCCGGAGTGAACTCAAATTCATCTACAAACACGAATCAGGATACTCCAGCTCCTGTAATTCCTACGACCAATACCGGCGGCTCAACTGGCAATGGAGGACCTACTGCATTTGGCGGAGGTTCCAGCGGAGGAAATGCCGTTGTTGCAGTTTCCACTTCCAGCGGAACTTCAACGATATCCTGTCCGCTTATTTCAACTTTCATGAAACAGGGTTGGAACAACAATGCCAGTGAAGTTTCTAAACTCCAATTTTTCCTCAAAGCGTCTGAAAAGTTAAATGTCGACATCAACGGATCTTTTGATCAAAAAACAGAAGATGCGGTCAAGGCGTTTCAGCAAAAATACATGAGCGATGTCATGGGTCCATGGGGCGCCACCAAAACATCAGGCGTCGTTCTCATCACCACTTCAAAAAAGATCAATGAGCTTGCATGTCAGCAGCCTTTGGTATTGAGCGCATCCGATTTGGCAGCCATCCAATCCTACAGGACGAGAACTGAAGGTCAGAATTCCACATCTACGGATATCGGTTCAGCTGCAGGCCAAGCCAATCTGGCCCTCGCTACTACCTCCGGCAATGGAGCCAATCTCGCAACAGATAATACTGCCAGCGTAGGAAATGCTTCAATCTTGCAGCGCTTCTGGAATTTCTTGACGAATCTTTTCTAAGCTAATTTAATCATCCAATTTCCCTAGTGTTCGCGAAAAAGCTTGGCATTAGACGCCAAGCTTTTTTGTACCGTGTGCTTTGAGAGGCAGTGAATATGGCTTTGTATCCAATGCCGCCGCCAAAGCGATCATCAGGGCATTATCTCCGGAAATATGTTGAGAGGGCAGGAAAAGTGGAATGCCATATTCATCTGCTGTTACGGTGAAGCGTTCACGTAAAAGAGCATTTGCGCTCACGCCTCCTCCAATAATGATCGATCGGGCCTGAGTTTTTTCGGTTGCGAAACGCAGTTTGGCATCGAGCGTATCCGATATTGCGTCCTCGATCTCGCGGGAGAGTCCTTTCTTGTATTCATCGGTCATGGAATTCTTTCCATCACCGATTGTTTGCCGGGTTGCTTCGCGTACAGCATAGAGTATGGCGGTTTTTAGTCCGGAAAAAGAAAAATCCATAGTGCCGCTTTTTATCATTGGGCGGGGAAGTTTGACCGATGATGAAATATTTTGTTCTCTGGCTTCGCGAGCTAATTTGGAAATGTGCGGTCCACCGGGATACGGCAAACCGAGAAGGCGTGCCGCTTTATCGAATGCCTCGCCGACGGCATCATCTTTGGTTTGTCCAAGGATAGTGTAGTGCAGTTCTTTCGGTGCATCTTCCGTTACCTGAATCAGTTCCGTATGCCCGCCGCTTATGAGAAGTGCGAGAGCTGGTACAGGCAAAGACTTTAACTTCTGCCAATTTCCATGCGGCGCGTCTGATTCCAGTAATGAGCCTACGATGTGACCTTCCATATGATTGACTGGGGTGATCGGGATATTCCACAGCGCCCCGAGTATCCGTGCAAAACTTATGCCGACCCAGAGAGTCGGTTCAAGTCCCGGACCTTCTGTGACTGCAATACGATCGATGGCAGGAATGTTTTTTAGAAATTCCGCCTGTTGGAGTGATTGCCAGAGATCTATATTTTGCGATTGCAGATCGGCTCGCATTCCTTCGAGAGATTGTACAACCTGCCCGTCATTCAAAGTATTCTTTGTTGGAATTTTTGAGTTGATCAAAAGTTTCTGCAAAAGGGGAATGCAGTTTTTTCCATGCTCACGTTTTGCCAATGCAGGAAAAACCCCTCCATATGCGCTATGAAGTTCCGCTTGCGAATGCACGAGCGACTGGATGACGCGGCATTCAAAAGTGTCGCCTTGTCCGCGTGTTTCTATGAGTGCGAGAGCGGTCTCATCGCAGGATGTTTCTATTCCAAGAATGATCATATTCTGTGCGCGATACAGGATTCGAACCTGTGACCCTCCCCACGTCAAGGGGATGCTCTACCAACTGAGCTAACCGCGCGTATAAAGAACAATATACCAGAAAATACAAAAAAATCTATGGTCGTTAGTGTATCGATCGTGACCACTTTAATTAACTAAAGTGCTTGAAATCAAAGGTGTGTAGCACTGGATAAGTAAACTGTGCTCTGAATACCTAAAAATCAACCGGCATTGCGTTCATTGTCACTCCGGTTTTCGAAGCTGTGGAAGTTTCGTACACCCGTACACGTTCGAGGTGAGCTGTGCCTGAGGCGGATCCTGAAACAGGTTTCTTCAAAAGCAGTTCAATAATATTTCCTTTCATGACTTCCGCTGAAAAATATTGATCAAATAAAAGATTTCCCAGAGAATAGAATACAGGCACATCACCGATCCATTCATGGTCCATGATGACATGCGGATGGGAACCGATGACAGCATCAGCTCCGGATGCAACCAATGCATGCGCTTTTATTTTGAGCTGCTCCGATGATGTGGCCACATATTCTTCTCCCCAATGCGGCATGACGATGACGAAATTTCCCTGTGTCTTCAGTTCTTTCACCTTTGCAATCACGCGATCGAAGCCGGGTTGAAAGGCATGATAGCCAACGAAGGCTACAGAGATGCCATTTTTGGTTATGATCTTTTCTGTCGACGGATTATTTGGCGACAAACTGCTGGATAGGCTGTTCCAAGGATCGCCGAAATACTGCACACTGGCATCGGTCAGCCATTTTTTTGTCTCTGAAAATCCAGCAGTGCCAAAATTATCTGTATGGTTATTCGCAAGACTCACTATAGTTATTCCTGCATCCGCAAGAACTTTGGCTGTTTCCGGTGCGAAGGTAAAAACAAGCTCTTTGCCAGTTTGGCCGCTTGGAAAAAGGGTTTTGGAAGGATTGGAAGTGATCGGCCCTTCAAGATTTGCCACTACGATATCGGCTTTCTTCAGAAATGAAACGATCGGAGCAAACAAAGACCCGTAGCCATTTTTCTCGCCGAGCTGGCGAACGTGACGGTCGAACATGATATCGCCGCCGATGAGGATGGTGAGGGAGGACGGGATTGACGTTGGCGTTATAGTATTCGATCGTATCGTCTCGATGTGTGTTGTTGGAGGAATAGGATCAGAAAAAAGTTGAATTCCTTGCCATCCTGTCCATAGCACGCCCCAGCCAAAAAGAATTACCAGTGCAGTCGAAAAGATATGGGCAAAAGACATTGAACCGGCATTATATTGATTCAATTTACTGGATTTGAAGACATTCGGCTGATGCGGTTCCAGGAAAATAAAGGGAACGTTCACTTTTTCAAGTTCAGCCGCAATAGCTTGCTGATCATATCCCAGAAACACCGCATCAGGATGATGTTCAAGCACTTTCCAACTTCCTATTTCCGCATCGCTCGGAATAATGATGAGATCGGGATTGTATGATTGTAATGCCGCAACTCGTTCATTGTAGCTGTATCTTGGAGCATGTTTCTTTATTTCCTGGACTACTTCCGAAAGTGTCACGACGACAATTAACTTGTCGCATTTTTTTGCAGCCTGGTTCAAGAAATGTACGTGGCCTTCATGCAAGCCATCGAAGACGCCAAATATCATTCCAGTTTTCATCTGGTAGCCCTACGGGGAATCGAACCCCGATTACAGCCTTGAAAAGGCCGTGTCCTGACCGTTAGACGATAGGGCCATTGCTCGTTCCAAAATACTACTATTTTTTTGTTAATTTGGCAAAAGTGCCCTGCATAGCCCGTGATATAATGACTTGATGCATCAAAGAGACGTAGCAGTACTTATTTTACTGCAAGACAATACAATTCTTCTTCAGAAGCGTTCAAAAACCGCCAAGCGTTTTCCTGATACATGGGGATTGTTCGGCGGCGGGCTTGAGCAGGACGAATTACCAGAATATGCTTTGCAAAGAGAAGTCCTGGAGGAATTGGAGCTGCCTCTTCATCAGCCGAAACTGTTCAAAACATACCCATATCAATTGCCGGAATTAAAAGAACAGGGAACAGTGTTCGCGTTCGTCGAAACATATTCGGGTCAGCCGTGCGTTCTTCATGAAGGTCAGGAAATGAAATGGGTGCCGTTCGATGCTGCATTGGATCTCGAACTGCACCCGATCTACAGGGAGATCATCAGGGAAATTGTGCGAGGTGAGTCCGGTGTGCTATCGTAATGTTCTCGCGGAAGGAGAGGTGGCTGAGTGGTTGAAGGCACCGCTCTCGAAAAGCGGCAGGCTCGCAAGGGTCTCGGGAGTTCGAATCTCCCCCTCTCCGCAGAGTCGAACGCTCGGGAGACATTAAAATTTTAGAACAGCTTATTTAACTGTTGCGCATTTTTTGCATACCCCAAAGAGTTCGAGTGAATGGGTATTGATAGCACCGAATAGCGAGCTTTTCGAGATCTTGTTGATAGCGTTTTCTATATCGTGCGCTCCAAATTCCTCGGTGCTTCCGCAATTCGTACAGACAATATGATGGTGATGATGGTTTCCTGTTAACTCGTAATACGCTGATCCTTTGTCAAGATTTAGGCGTTTCAGGATACCTGCCTGTTCGAATGAATCAAGGTTTCGATAGATAGTTACGAGGTTGATATCCTTTTTCTTGAGTCTGTCGAAAATATACTCCGCATTTATCGGCTTACAGTCCTCGGGAAATACTTCCAAAATAGCCTTTCTGGTGGGTGTGTTCTTTAACCCTTTCGTTCTGAGGACAGTGGAGAAGTCTTTTGACATATGTTGAGATAGTATACTAAATGTTAATAATTTGCAATTAGATATACTATCGGGTATATTATAAATGCAAGTCATTAACATATATGAAAATAGCATTTGTCGGAAAAGGAGGATCAGGAAAGACTACTGTAAGCTCTTTAGTGGCGCGCTTTTGTGCCTCAAAGGGTTTTCCTGTGATGGCAATAGACGCTGATATCAATCAACACATGGCACGAACATTGGGGATGAGTATTGATGCAGTTGCAGTTCCCTCAATGGGTATTGAGATTGATCGTATCAAAGAGTATCTTCGCGGTACGAATCCGCGTATATCTGACAATGCCTCTATGATAAAGACGACGCCTCCTGGCACAGGTTCGCGGTTGATAAAAGTTACCGAGAAAAATCCAATCTACGACTATTTTCTCAAAGAGATTTCACCTGAGGGATCGGGCAAGACTATCAGCTTCATGGCTGTTGGACCATTTGACGAAGGAGATCTCGGTGTTAAATGCTATCACTCAAAAACAGGTTCAGTCGAACTTCTCCTCAATCATTTGATCGATAAGGAAGAAGAATATGTCGTTGCAGATATGACTGCAGGTGCGGATTCTTTTGCTTCGGGGCTATTTACCCGCTTCGACATTACTTTTGTGATCGTCGAACCAACTGTAAAGTCTGTAGCTGTCTACAACCAATACAAAGAATACGCCCGTGATCACAGCGTTCTCATTAAGGCGATAGGAAACAAAGCAGAAAATGAAGAAGACGAGGCGTTTTTAGAAGATGCTGTTGGGAGCGACTTGGTCACCTGTCTTTCCATGTCATCTTTCATAAAAAAGACGGATAGAGGCGTGCACGTTCCTTTGAAGGAAATAGAAACTGAAAATCACAATGCTCTTTCAAAGATAGTCAGTGAAATTAATTCTTGTATAAAAGACTGGCCAAAGTTTTATATGCAAGCTGCCGAATTCCATATCAAAAATGCTAAGAGTTGGGCGAATGAAGCAGTAGGAAAAGATCTGACGAAACAGATTGATCCGGATTTTGTGTTCAGTAGATAGGTTGCTTTTTGCAAGCAAATTATCTACTGGTCGCAATATGTTATTGCTATCAGGGTAGTAGTCCTTCACATCAACAATAAACGAATAGGAAAAACAGTATGTCACTTCCGTCTATCATCAAAGTCGCCAAGAAACTTGGCATTAACCTGTCGGGCCGTATCAGTCGCGAGAATCAGGAAGCCCTATTGGTCGGCGCTATGCGCATTGACCTCAAGAAAGGCCTTGCGCTCTTGCATAAAAAATCGCACGAAGCCAAAGAGAACGGCGGCCATGCTGATTGGCAAGTTGATCCGAAGTCCGAAGTCGGTCGTCAGCTCACTCGTATTCATGCGGGTGAAGCACTCCGCACCTTGGCGTCGAAGCATTTCTGCCATGGCCTCAAGCTCAGTTTTTTCAACTGTTGCAAGGGGGTCGTCGGCAAGAAGCCGAAGTCGCCGATGCTCGTGCAGATCCAGTGCCAAGTCGGTCCGATCGCCTACTCGGATTGCTAACATCATGCCTCTCTTGTGGAGGCAGCCCCTTGAGAAATCTCGGGGCTTTTTATTTGATATAATATAATTTATGAAATGTCCGTCTAAACAAATTCTTTCTCTCGGTATCCTATTGCTAGGAAGTTTTTTTATTTTTGGTACTGCGCACGCACAACAATTGGTTCCCGAGCAGATCACGACCATGAAAGCAGAGGTCATCAAGGTTGTAAGCCAAAAGCGTGATGATGTCGCAGGAACCGGTGTTCCAGAGACTGTTCAAATGCTTGATCTTAAAATTCTCGATGGTGCCGAACAAGGAAAAGTAGTAACTGTCGAGAACGACTACACGATTTTTAATGCGGGCGACACCCTCTACCTTACCCATGATGTCGATACTCTTGAGGGTATGGATATGTACTCTGTTGCCGATGCATACCGCTTACCTTGGTTGTATGGACTCGTGGGACTTTTTATAATTTGCGTCCTCATTTTCGGAGGCAAGCAAGGATTTAGGGGACTGATTGCTCTTACATTGAGTTTTGTGGCAATCGCGTATCTCCTCTTCCCAGGAATCCTCCGCGGCTTTTCACCGATACTTATGAGTATCGGTGTAGCATCACTCATGATAATCCTTGGGTCGTACATAACCCATGGATTCAACAAGGTCACAAGCTCTGCGGTAATTGGTATGGTTGTGACAATTATATTCACAGGACTGCTCGCATACATTTCAATTCATGGCGCGAAGCTAACCGGCTTTGCAAGCGAAGAGTCAATATATCTCAATATGCATACAAACGGATCAATCAACTTCGCAGGGCTTCTCCTCGGAGGCATCATCATTGGTCTTCTCGGCGTGCTTTACGATGCGGCCATTGGCCAAGCCGTAGCGGTAGACGAATTACATCAAGTTGGTCCACATTTGCCACGTTCAATTATATTCAAACGTGCCTTACGTATTGGTCGTGAGCATATCGGTGCACTGGTCAATATTCTTGCAATCGCGTATGTTGGCGCATCTCTACCACTCTTGTTGCTTTTTTATCAATCCGGGGCTGATTTTTCTCTGACAATAAATCGTGAAATATTCGCCACTGAAATAATCAGGACAATGGTTGGGTCAGTGGGGTTGATATTGGCGGTTCCGATAACGACACTTATTGCAGTATTTCTCCTGATGAAGAAGAGAGTTCATACTCGTGCGGATCCGACAATCGTTGCCGGGGAATTAAAGAAAGTCGAAGAACTGGAACATCATCACTAGAGTTATGAAAGCGATATGATCTTGTCTTTGTTTTTAGTACAGCCAACATCAGTGCCGACAATGGATTTTCTGCGCGCATGATGTGGCGTGAACTTGGAGCGCTTGAGCAATAATGGCTTAACGAAAGCAAAGGTTACACTGGCAAGTAACCTTTATACCCGATCCCGTGTCACTTTTGTAACTTTTTGGTCTGCTCGAGACGCGTCGATGTGGTATCATAAAAAGCGTCCGAAAAGCCTTGTGATGCAATGAACCAAAAGGTTCCAACTCGAGACACCCCGCAGAGAATTTAGCAATGAATACATTTCTCAAAAAAGATTTATCAAATAATTGGAATACTATACTTCCTGTTCCTGCTGATCAAATAAGAAATGTTAATTGTCACAAATTCATTTTATACATAATCGGAAAGATTTCTTGGGAAGAGATGGTTTCCGATGCGCAGATACAAAAAGAAGCCGGGGCGGACTTCACTTTCGGTGAGATGGCTCGAAGTATTTCTGATGTCCAATTTACTCCTGTCAAAGATTTAGAATCCTTGCTCCTACTCGCTAATAAAAGGTGTGAAATTGGAAAATCCTATATCGGCCAAATTCTTGATGCGCAGACGGGAGAAATGGCCCATTCATTTATTATTCAAAGGGAGCCGGATGGAAAATATATTTGTTTTGATAAACCGGGATTCAAATATCCGTTTAGCGTTCATGGTTTGGAGGAAATTCTCAATTTCGTAAATAAGGACGGAGTGAAATCTAATCAAGACCAGAAATGGCGGTTTGTATCTCTGACTACTCATGCCTAATAAGAAACCAATTCTCATATTCGACTTTGATGACGTACTTGTAGACGTTACGAGAGGATTTTTAAGGTTTTATAAACAGAAGCAGGGACTTGAGGCGGAGTATGAAAAAATAGAGACTGATCTCGCTTTACTTCTTAACATAACCGAAGATGAGGAACTCAGGTTGTGGGATCGGTTTTTTGAGAGTGAAGAATACCTTTCAATCCTACCTCATTCTCAAGCGCTAAAAACGTTAGAAAAACTCAGAGAGAAATTTGATTTGATAATTCTGACGAATCGGGTTGACAGGTTTCGTCAGTCGGCCATCAAATGGATAGAAAGGCATCTCCCGGGATATTTTTCTAAAGTACTTTTTTCCGTTGATTTTCCAGAAGGAAAACAAAGCAAAGGAGCAATATGTGCGGAACTGGCGGTGGAGCTACTTGTTGATGATGAGCCGAAGAATATCTTATCTTGTGTGGATCATAATATCCCAGTAGTTATTTATGATTGTCCTTGGAACAGAAAGTTGCATAGAGATATACCGAGAATCAAGTCATTGGAAGAAATAGAAGAAATCTTTTTACTTAAATGAGTATTTGAATATGCTAAAATGAACGACATGAAAATCAATACTTCCTTTGATCACATTACACTTATCCCAAAAAACTACGAGAAAGCATTGCGATTTTACGATGAGGCTCTTGCACCCTTAGGAATAAAACAAGTTATGCCGAAAAGCGATTCGTGCGGTTTTGGTGTGGATCATCCCTTTTTCTGGCTCGGTGCTCCGGATGCGGAATATCCTGCTACGACACATGTTCATGTTGCATTTTCTGCGCAGTCAAAGGAAGAAGTTGAGAAGTTTTATGTTGCGGCTTTGAAAGCTGGAGGAACTGACAACGGTTCACCGGATTATCAAACGCAGTATCATCCAGGTTACTTCGCTGCATTTGTTTTTGATTTAGATGGAAATAATATTGAAGCTGTTTACAGAGATCCAAACACCCTTTCTGAGGATTAAAATAATTTATTACCTTTTAATCCCTTCAACATTTTCC
Organism: Patescibacteria group bacterium UBA5187; assembly: GCA_002413065.1. Classification (GTDB taxonomy): domain Bacteria; phylum Patescibacteriota; class Minisyncoccia; order Phycocordibacterales; family PALSA-1337; genus C7867-002. Next base: position 14,500 of record DHWH01000008.1, on the reverse strand, counting down.
TGTACACCTTCACCAACTCTTTAATCCCATTATCTCTCACGAAATACTCGAACCCCGGTTTGGAATTTATTTCCAGCCGGTACATTTCGTTATCGGTGTTGGTCACAATATCCAGTCCCGCGAAGCCTATGCTGATCTTTTGAAACAAAGGCGCTATGAATTGCGAAATGCGTCCGAGGAGTTTGGTATAGGGTGCGCCTGAAATCAAAATGGCCCTGGAGTTGTCCTGATGCAGAGGACTTATATTATCTCCGCATGTTGCCTGTGAGAAATCTTTTTCATACGCAAGGACAATTTTATTATTAAGTATAATGACTCTGTATTCATGTTTGATCCGGATATACTCCTGAGCGATGGCGACATAATCGTAATATTGAGACGCCTTGTTGAAAATTGCAGATAGGGAACGCGCTACTGCGGATCGGTCTTGGCATTTGAAAACTTGTATTCCGCGCGAACCGGAATTCATTTTAATAATTAACGGGTATGAGAATTTTTCTTCTATTTCCGATACGATGTGTTCCTGTGTATCAAGATTAACGTAACCCTCATAACCCGGATCGTATTTAGGATCAATGAAGCCTGCCGTACGCGGCATTCGGATGGTGCTGTTCAGAATTCGATACGTGAATTCCTTGTCTTTGCAGATTTTTCCTACAGCTTCATCATTGAATGGAGTAGAGCCGTTTGCAAAGAAATATTCACGATCGAGATGAACACCAACCAAATTGTGATGATTGTCGTAAAAAGTATGCGCAATGCCGAGTTCTTTGCAGGCTTGAACCAGGCACGCGGTGTTTAGAATTGGTTGAAATTTTTTCATAAAAATGTGCGGTGTCGGGCGATTTAGATGCCAAACCGCACAGGTAATTAGATTAATGCTCAGGTGATCCATGAAAGAACAAGATATTTGATATCATCAGAACTCTCGATCTCGTACTCCTTCGGTACAATGAGTGTGGCAGTATTGATCGCGCTAGTTATAATACGTCGGGCACCTCGCAATTTCCTTTTTTGAAGTAATGTTTCCAGCGGCATTTCTATGATGCCACTGGAGCCATTTCGCCTATCGTGGATCATTGCCGTGATCACGCTTGATCCTGTATACAAGCTTACGTGTCCGATATGCCATGCTCGAGAACAATATCCGCTGGTGAAGATGAGATCACTGGCCTGAAGCATATTCATTTCCACAGGCGAGCTATATTCGAATTGTTGTATCGCAAGGCGCGGGATCCAGACTCCTTTGCGTCCGTATGACCACTTTGTGAATGACGAGCAATCGAATGTATCAGGCGTTTCTGACATTCGGACTCCCAAACGAAACGCCGCTTTGCCTACATGTGCCCTGGCTTCAGTAACTGCATCGATGCGCGCTACTCCGAAGCCTTTTTGTTGAAGCAAGCAGATGATTTCAGGTGTGCTGATTGGAAGATTGAGCTCCGTAAAATCAACGAAGCAGCGATCTTGGACTGAACGAAACATACGATCATTTTCCTTTCGGGTTATTTTGTTGTTTCTTAAGAGGTAAATTTTCTAACGAAAGATATGCAAGAACGAACCCAAGAGTGGGCTTATGCGAAACTAGACCAAGTCCGGACTGATTTATTCAGTTTCATAATAAAGGCATTCTAGCATGGAATAATGGTATGTAAAGCATTTATTAATAACAACAAAACAACCGCCATTTTCCGGCGGCTGCTTCTTTCTTATTCAGTTTTCATTTACTTTTTGAGCGTTACTAGTTCCAACTTTGTGGTTTTTCACGCATTTACCTTACTGCACATTGATCGTCGTTTGTATTGTCGATCCATTATCTTGATCTACGAATGAATAGGTGTAGCTTCCAGGTGTTGAAGGAACTCTGAGCGAACCTGTGGTGAAGTTTCCTTCGCCGTCAGCGTGCGCTGTTGTAACTGTTTGACCATTCAAGGTTACTCTTACGTTCGACTCATGGCTGAAGTTTCGTCCATTGAAGTCCACTACAGAACCTGCGGGAATTGATGCGTTAGTCGGTGCTATTGTTGCGCCCGTGTTGCCGCCATTACCGGTTGTTCCTGTACTGCTTCCTAGTCTGCTATTTATGCTGTTTACCTGATTCTCCAGAACACTTACTCTCTGTTGCAATTGCATGATCTCATTCTGCAATGTCTGCAAATCAAGAGTTGTCGTGGCTGTCGAGGTTCCGGCGGTCGTGCTTGTCACATTGTTGTTATTTGTGTTCGTATTGTTGTTTGTGTTATTGCTTGTTCCGCTTGTAGTAGTGCCCGTACCTGTGCTGGTTGTACTTGTCGCGGTGGTTGTACCGGTGCCAGTTCCAGTAGTCGTGCCGGTCGATGTTGCTGTTGTAGTACCGGTGCCAGTTCCTGTCGTACTAGTAGCTGTGCTTGTCGCTGTGGTAGAAGTTCCGCTACTCGTAGTCAGTGTCATATCTGATGATCGATTGATGCCAGATATGGTTTGGAAGTGGTATGTCGTTCCCGGAGTCAGACCCGAAAGCATGATCGAGTGAGTTGTTGCTGGAGTTGCGTCATATGCCGAAAATGTCGAATATGATGTGTTTGTCCCGTATGCAACTTGCGCATCCGAGTTTACATTCGTATTCCACATAATTGTTGCACTTGTACCGTCACTGCCGCTCAAAGCCACAACTGACGATATGATAGGCTCGATCGCGATTCCTGTACCGGGAAATGTCGAAGTTCCGGTCGTAGAACCGGTACTTGTCGCGGTGCTTGTTCCAGTAGTCGTGCCGGTCGTGGTGCCTGTCGTAGTACCCGTCGATGTTGAAGTTTGGGCCGATACGCTAGCGAATGACCCGAGTATAGCAAGAGAAAACACCAGCATGGCTGCGGCACAGACTTTCAGAACAGCGGTGAATCTCCCGTTTCTATATACATGTATTTTTCTCATAGGAGTTAATGATATATCTTTAATTTCGTAATAATTTCGACCTCCTGTTATTGGTGACGGGATGTATCCAGCTATATTACTGTAACTGCATGAAATATCACGCGTCAGATAATATGACGAGATGAGTAATTGACGCCTGGCGTATGCCTTCTGCACAACATCAGTTTCTTTCTCCAAACGAATGATATCTGTCTGGCAGTTTTGGTACGCTTCTAATTCGTTTGGAGAAAGAAACGGGGGTACGAAGCTTTAGAGCACGTAGGGCATGCATTATAAAAAATTCTTACATCATCACTCTCACTCCAATGATCATCCGTAATTCCATAATCATCATTACGGGAGCCTCCCAGGGCATTGGCCGTGCAACGGCACATTTCCTGGCGCATAAAGGGGCAAAGGTGGTCGTCGCATCCCGATCGAGAAAAGAATTAAAAAAATTAGCCGATGAATTGCCGGATGCTCTCGCTGTTCCTACCGATATCCGCAAGCCTTCGAACGTAACGCATTTGATCGAGGCTACGCTGAAAAAATATGGCCGTATCGATATGCTCATCAATAATGCAGGACAAGGAATGTATGGTCCTGTCGAAAGCATAGATATCGAGCATTATCACGAGATCATCGAATTGAACCTGATAGGAGCCCTTCGTACCATGCAGGCGGTTATTCCATGTATGCGAAATCAGGGCTTCGGAATGATTGTAAATGTCAGTTCGCGGGTTTCAAAGAACTATTTTCCAGGTCTGGCGGCATATGCTTCGACAAAATACGCCTTAAATGCGATCTCTCTTACAGCAAGGACGGAATTGGCACCTGAGCACATTATCGTAAGCGTTATATATCCGAAAATGACCGCCACGAATTTCGGCACGCACGCCTTCAGTGAAGATCCTCAAGAGATGAACGACGCATCCATGGTGTCGCGTGCACGGGAGGCCGGCATGCAGATCGATACGCCTGAACAAGTCGCAGAAGCGATAGGGGAACTCATTGTATCGGAAGAAGCAGAGTTGGAGATGTGACGCCTGAGTTATGTGCGATATGGTGCGCGCCAAGTCACGCCTCCGGATTTTATCTTTTCTTTATCCAGATTTTAACTTTATTTTATCTGGAATTTATCCGGTGCTGATACGATGTGATTATTATAAAAAATAATTGCATCAATTATGCATAAGAATATCAATATCAAATTCACTGGAATAGATAAGCACAATGTCAGGCGCGGGTTTACGTTGATAGAAGTTCTTGTTGTCATCGGTATCATTGCTGTCTTGGCCGCGGTCGTGCTTGTGGCCGTCAATCCGTCCCGGCAATTCAAGCTTGCGCGGGATTCACAGCGCACAAGCAATGTAAATTCGATATTGAATGCCATTCACCAAAATATGGCTGAACATCGGGGAATATTTGTGTGTAATGGGGCAGTGAAGGATATTCCCGTTGTTCCAACTATGGTTAAAAATAGTGCGACAATCGCGAATTATTCGGGTGATATTGCCGCATGTATAGTGCCGGATTATATGTCGGCATTGCCGTTTGACCCGGCGATTTCCGGCGCTCATTTCGCAAGCACTACGGATTACGATACAAAATATGAAATTTTTCAGGATGCCAGCGGCCGGATCACCGCCAGCTCTACGGGTGAATTGGTGCCGACAATTTTCGTGACGAGGTGATGCGGTGGCTATTCTATACATTGCAGCAATATCTTTATTCAGTTACAGTTAAACGGTGTTAATCTCCAACCGAAACCTTCTTGTTCTTCTGTGCACGTGCCTCATCGTTGTTGTTTCAGCTGTTACTGTGAAAATTTTTCGCTCGGCAGATTCAGGCACTTTGTTTTTTAACAAATCATCCGTCCAGAAAACACTTCAGGTTGATGGCAATTTTTTCGAGTCCGGCAAACAGGCTACGACTACGGCAGCAGTTCCAAAAAAGGATTCAGGATCCAGTATTAGCGCGCAGGCGTATCTGGTTGGAAACGTTGAAACGGGAAAAATATATATTGAACGCCGCGGCTCATCGGTTCTACCGGTCGCATCCATGTCGAAACTCATAACAGCCGTTGCTGCCATAGATACGCTCGCCTCGACCACGATCGTCAGCATCAGCCAAGAGCAGATGAATGTCGCCAGTGATACCAGCCGCCTCAGTGCCGGAGAAAAGTTCACTATGAGCGAACTTTTGTATCCGCTCCTGCTCAGTTCTTCCAATGTGGCGGCTGAGGCGCTGTCTACGACTTCGGATCGCACGATGTTCATGCAATTAATGACTACATATGCTTTTGAAATCGGCATGCCATCGACATTTTTCGCCGATCCCTCAGGCATAAACCCACACAACGTTTCTTCGGCACGCGACTTTTTCGCCTTGGCGCGATATTTGTACACCTCCCGTCCGGATATCCTTTCTATAACCCGAATACCGCATCTTGCCGAGGCTACCACCAGCGATCATGGAGGTCACGATTTTACGAGTACCCATCCCTTTGTGAATGATCCCAATTTTATCGGAGGCAAAACGGGACGTACGGATGCGGCAGGAGAGACCATGCTGACAATTATAAGAATGGAAGACATGCCGCTGGCTTTTATCGTGCTCGGCTCGCGCAATGGCGGCAGGGAAGCAGATACAAGGATTCTCATATCACAAGTAAAGAAAATATTGGCCGAGTGATTTCAGAAAAACTACGCAATAAGGTCTAATTTGCTCCGGCAAGCCAGCTTTCTATAAGTTTTTTTGTCTCGTCGGGACTGGATACCTGGATGCAGTCCACGCCTGAAGCTTTCACAGGGTAGTCATTTCCTCCGTAGAATAAGGTGTCGCCGACAAAGAGAATATCGTCAGGACCAATTTTCAGAAATTGTTCCAGTTTCCGGATACCGTACCCTTTGTTGACTCCTCGCCGCGTGATATCGATGGATGTTGTGCCTCCGATGCGCACATCGAATTCAGAAAGTTTTTCCCGGAGGATCAAGGCCACTTTTTCCCGTTTCGAGCGTGTAGGATCCCACAGCTGTTTTTGTTCCAGCGGAGCATTCGGGCCGAGAGCGGAGAAAGTTATTTGCGATCCTCTATCCTCGATGAGCTGTCCGTATATCTTTTCCGGCGCAGTATATGCTGCTCGCATGGCATATGTGAGCGCAGCTGTTATTTTTTCTTTCTCCGCAGGCGATAATTGTTCGGCATATTGCTCTGCCCAGTTTCCTCTCCAGGCATACAGGCGCGTGCCTGATGCGGGGAGAAGCAATAAGTTGCCATAGTATTCGGATGTTCCGGGAAGCATGCGAAGCAATTGCGTCTCGAACTTCGGATATCCGCTGCCGGAAATCACGGCAACTTTTTTGCGTTGCAATAATGCCAGGAACAGCTGGGCCATCTCAGGTTCCATGCAGGATGTGCGCGGCACAAGGGTGCCATCAAGATCGAAGATGAAAAGTTGTTTTGAGTATGCGGTCATTGGTATGTCATTGCATGTCCGCAGTAATTTTGGTGGGCGATGATATAGGCGCTGTAACGGCGGGCAATGAGAATGAAAACACGCTTCCTTTATTGAGTCCTTCCGATTCCGCCCAGATATTTCCTTTATGGCGGGTGATGATCTGTTTTGCCACGAAGAGGCCGATGCCCATACCTTCGGTATCCGCCAGCTTGGCCTGCTTGCCTCTATAGAATTTTGAGAAGAGAAGAGGTACTTCTTCTTTTGGTATGCCGATGCCGGCATCTCGAACGGAACAGACGATATCCTTTTTATTTCTCGAGGTCGTGACGCTCACGGTCG
>DHWH01000008.1:0-7718 GCA_002413065.1 Patescibacteria group bacterium UBA5187 | reverse complement strand
TGGTGATGTTTTTTCCCCTTATTTCATTTTGAAGCGACGAGACGGCTTCGGCAACGACAAGGGATACATCCGTGCGCTTTATATCATAGGTGTAGGTCGTATTTTCAGTTTCCGAAACATTCATGAGAAGACTTGTAAGTTCGACCAGCTTTGCATTGGCGCTCTGGATATATTCCAACTGAATTTTTCGATCCTCGTCGGTCTGCGAATGTACGAGATTTTCGGCAGCCCACTTGATATGCGTGAGGGGAGTTCTGAATTTGTGGGTTACTGTCGTCATGAATTCGTATTTGAGGATGTCTTCCTCGCGCAATTTTTTCCAGACGAACAAGGCGATGGCGCTGGCCACAAGCGTGGAAATGAATGGCGTGATCCAAAATGGAAATTGAGGATATCCGTTGCGGATGAATTGATTGGAAAAATCGAACAAGGTGATGAGTCCGCCGACGCCGACGATCGCCATTCCGTACAAGAAAGCTTTTTTTGCAATCACCCTGACGTCCACGAGTTCGTACGTGATCGTCGCATACACGAGGGGAACCGCATATAACGGCACAAACCAAATGCCCCACGCCGGGTCGACTTCAATGCCGAACATCAGGAAAATGGGTAATGAGCCGATGACATATCCGATGATCATTGTCACTGTCCAATATCGTATGCGGTTCTGTTCGATGGGATTTTTTTCCGTCGGATATCCGGAGATCAGTTCGAAAAGAGTATAGAGGGGAACGCCCAGGTTGAATATGATGCGGAAAATGATATGCAACGGCCCGACTACGTAATAGTTGGCAAAATACATGCGCGGGATCGAATCCATCAGAAACGAATTCGGAAACAAAATATAAAAAATCGTCAGTCCTATTCCCAGAGCGTAGGTGCATATGAGTATCGCGCGCCGTTCTTTTTCCTTGTGAAGGATTATGAGACTCATGTGAAGCCCGAAAATGGCTATGAAAATAACGCTGAGATTGAACATGAACAATGATTGGGACAAATGCGGATCGAGCGCGTTGGTACCGAGCAAATGAGAAGCGATAAAGATGGCGATGGCAAAGTTCGCCAGCGCCATCATTATGTTCGCGGTCTTCCGGGGGTTGTTGAACAGGACAAAAATGGCCAATGCGATGCTGATTATCAGAGAAATGAGTGCGCCTATATTATGTACAAAAAGGTGGGTATGGATATCCATGAAATGATGTTTTACGAGTTCTTGAATTCTTCGACCTGAACGGGCGTGTCCGCAGAAACAGTTGCGGGAACGGCGGTGAGTATGTCCGCAGAGGTCATTTCATCACCGAGAAATCTCTTCTTGTCAGCCGGGAATAGTTTAACTGCAATGTTGTAGATGGTATACGTAATGAAAAACGCCGACATGACATCGATGGAATAGTGGAGATGCCCGAGGAGAACGATGACGCCGAAAAATAGTGCAGACAACAGGCAGAAGATGCGCATCGGGCGATTGTTCCAAAAGATGAGTGCCGAAAGGAATGGCAAGCCGGTATGTCCCGAAAAGAACAGGTCCGCGCCGGAATTGAAAAGGAAGAAATTGATATTAGAACTGATGCTGAAAAAATCGATGGCGATATGGTCAGGGAAGGGACCGATATGGGTCAGTGTTATAAAGGCTGATCTGACCAAGATGAACAGTGACACGGTCTTCAGCCAGAATGGAATTTTGGATGGACGATGGAGACAGAAGACGCTGATGATAAGCCAGAAAAGGATAGGGCCATATACGAAAAACATATCCACATTTACTACTGGAATATTGCTCAGGATAATGTCGCCTACGAAGCCGCTTGCCCGTTCAGTGGCGTATGCTCCGGCAAAGAGCTGTATGATCATGGCGCCGGACAGAAAAACAAGAGAAGTAATGAATGCCACGATAAAATGCCTGTCTGTAAATTGTGCGACGTACTCGCGTTTTAGTTTTCCGTGGAAAGTAAGAGAAGTAGGATTCATTTAAATTAATTATATGAGTTGCGATACTTTAAATCCAAGCCATATCCCGGCGAGACCTCCGATAGTGCTCAGGATAACGGATGATATGGAAAATATTCCCGCGCCCCATAATTCGGGGATGAAACCGCCGATCGTCGAGCCGACAATAACTCCGATCCAAATTAAGGAACGTGGCGACATGGGCTCATAGTATAGCAAATTTAAGGAATTTTTTGTCTAGTTGAAGAAATAATGCTATAGTTTGACGCGTGATATGAATACAAACCTGAATACAAATACGGATACAAAAGAGTCCATTATTGCCGGAACCATTTCCACTACCCAAAAAGGCGCAGGATATGTGGATGATCCGGAGGCCTTGCTGGAATCCGTCTACGTAGCTCCCGGATCCCTCAATACGGCCTTGCATCGCGATACGGTTGAAGTGCGCGTTCACGAAGAAAAAATTCGCGGCGTACAGACGCGAGTCGGCGTAGTCACCCGGGTGATTTCCCGGGCAAAGGAAATGTTCGTGGGAATAGTATCCGTCAAAGGAGACGGTGTTTTTGTCATTCCCGATGACAGGAAAATGTATATAGCCATCCGCATCCTCCCACAATTTTCCGCTGGTCTGACAAATGACCAGAAAGTCTACGTCAAACTTCTTCCTTGGACAGATCCTGCGGTCAATCCGACAGGAGAGATTGTGCGCGTCCTGGGTCAAAAAGGAAACAATGACGTGGAGATGGAATCCATCGTACTCGAAAAAGGTTTTGAAGTTGGTTTCCCTGCAGCCGTGGAAAAAGAAGCCGAGCAGATAGAAAAAACAGAAAAACAGATCAGTGCGGAAGAAATCGCAAAGCGCCGCGATATGCGAGGCGTCGCGACGTTCACTATCGATCCATTTGATGCCAAGGATTTTGACGACGCCATCTCATTCAGGGAACTTTCCAAAGAAGAGGCGACGAAAGCCGGACTCGATGCCTCCGCTTCAGCCGCAGGCGCCACAGCAGGACCTCTATATGAAATCGGCGTTCATATCGCGGATGTTTCTCACTATGTCCGCGAGGGAATGGCTCTCGATAAGGAAGCCGTCAAGCGCGGCTGTTCCGTATATTTGGTTGACCGAACCATTCCCATGCTTCCGGAAATTCTTTCGAATGACATCTGCAGTCTCAATCCGCATGAAGACAAGCTGAGTTTCTCCGCCATTTTTGTTTTGGATGATAAAACTCGGATACGTTCGCGCTGGTTCGGAAGGACTGTGATGAATTCGACGCATCGTTTTACATATGAAACCGCGCAGGCCGTCATAGATGGTGAGCCATCCAAGGCGGTTGGATATTCAAGCGGAATCCAAACTGCGGCATCGGCGGAATCTGGCATGCAGTATCGTGCGGAACTTGCTACCTTGGATCGTCTTGCGAAAATTCTTCAGAAAGAAAAATTCTTGAATGGAGCCATCGAATTCGAACAGGAAGAAATCAAATTCCGTCTTGATGAAAAGGGAAAACCGATCGGCGTGTATCGCAAGGAACGGCTCGATACGCACAAGCTCGTCGAAGAATACATGCTTCTCGCCAACCGCGAAGTGGCAAAGTTTGTTTTTGATTCCATTAAGAAAAAGGGCATACGCGATACCGGTGCGATCTACCGCATTCACGATCTGCCTGATAAGGAAAAGATCATGAACCTTTCAACGTTCGTCAAAGCTCTCGGATACACGCTTCGCACAAAAGACGGTGCAGTCACGGCTCACGATCTCAATCATTTGCTGGAGCAGATCGAGAATACGCCGCACGAATCGTTGATCCGCACCGCGACGATACGTTCCATGCAGAAAGCCGTCTATTCCACAAAAAATATCGGACATTTCGGTTTGGCATTTGAGTTTTACACTCACTTCACATCGCCTATCCGGCGCTATCCTGATCTGCTGGTGCATCGCGTGCTGGCGAAGCATCTCGCTAATGAAGCGTTCGGAGATCGTGAGATCTTCGTATACCAGCATATCGCCGAAACTTCGACGGATCGCGAGATCGACGCGGCTGACGCGGAACGTTCATCCAAGAAGCTGAAGCAGGTTGAGTACATGAGTTCGTTTATCGGCAAGACATTCGCCGGAACTATTTCAGGAGTGGCGAAGTGGGGAATATATGTTGAAGAAAAAGAGACAAAGTCCGAAGGTATGATTCCTATCCGCAATCTCGGCACTGATTATTTCAATTTTGATGAAAAGACATACTCGATCACGGGCGAAAGAACCAAAAAGAAGTTCACTCTTGGCGATGCCATTACGTTCAAAGTCATGACTGCGGATCTGGACAAGAAAATGCTGGAGTATGCGATAGCGTAGGATTTGCGTACACCTGGTTGTCAGATTGGAGAATGATAATAAAAAACCAACGGAGGTGAAGCCGTTGGCATTCGAGTGTTGCCAGGTATGGCAGCTATTTTTTGCTTCGGAATTCGTCTTCGCGACGTTGCTTGTTGGAACGTTTGTTCGGCCTCTGGGCTCTTTTGCTTCCGTGTTTTTCTTTACCGTGGGGATCGTATTTTGTGCTCATGTGGGGTGTGCTTTCGGGTTTCATCCTCCGAAGAGGAAGTTAACTGCAGTTCAGCTGAGAATACTAAAACATTTTTTAATAAAAAGCCACATAGGACATGTTTATAACTTTTTTATTCTTAACTTCATGTCCGGATACAATTAATTAAATAAAAAAACCTGCAGACGATAAGCATCGGCAGGTGACATCTAGGGTTGCTTCGGTTGCACATTTGGGACTGAAGCTCCCGTAGCTTGGGGTTAAGTAAACATTGGTGTTGGTATTTTGTGCTCTTGTAGGCGCACAGAAATTCAACACGAGTGTTTCTCGGCTGTATATATAGGTTGCTGCTCATTCCAAAATGAATGGGTTTCTTTTGCGTCCCTCTTTACTGTATTAAAAGTATACATTCTTCAAAACAGACGATATAGCTCGCATATCAAGCGATCTCGTCTACCTTGACCAACACGGAAGTTTACTTAAGCCCGTAGCTTGGCAAAATGGTCGTAATGAACGTCTGATCAATGTTCCTAGAAGAAGATCCCAAAGTGGCAATACCACATTGAAATTTTTTTTCTGGTATCGGTGGTGTAAAAGGTGATGACCATTCAACCAACGATATATCCGTTGACGTTCGATGACCCTTCTTTCGGGCTTCGGAAGGTGCATGCACCAATGTATTCGTTCGTACACTCCATAGTATGCAAATGTAACGATAAATGCAGTGATGGGGATTGATAGCCATTTACCGAGCCAGAGGCCGATACCTATGGCCGGCAATGTGGCAATTGATGCCAATGCCACTCCATTCCACCACGCCATGGGAATGGTGTATTTATCTTTTTCACGTTGAAGGTGATACGTGTGATCTGCCTTGAATATTTTGTGGTGTATCAGGGCATGTCTCTCAAATGGATAAGAGAATCCGAAAAATGGGCGGTGCATGACGAATCGATGCAGCAGCCATTCGTATAAGGAGGCCAAAAAGATGCAGAGCATCACTGTAATGAATGTTGTCAACATATTTACTTGGGGTGAGGGTGAAACTGATCTGGTATAAGTATATCATGTGCAAGTTGTGTGGTTAGTTGACATAGTGTGGATTGAAAGGTAATCTCAAAAAAGGTGCACATCAGTATATTCAGGTTCACTTGTGAATTTTGAGTCTTTGATGTGCAAAAACAGTCAGTCAACTAAAATGTCCTTTTAAATATTGACCCCCCCTTATGAAAAATAAATTGGTTGCAGGTGCCGTTGGAATAAACAAATTCATCGGCAAACATCGCATACAGGCAGCACGGTCTGTGCTTACTCCATGTATTGATTTTGACGCCTGTGTCCCCGGTACGCCGGGAAACTTCGACGCAAAAATCAAATTGGCCATGGACTTCGGGTTTGAACGTCATCGGATTTATCCGACGCTCGAAGAAATGCTGCATGCAGAAAAAGGTAAGTTGGATTTCGTTTCTTTGACGACGCCCAACAAGTTTCATGCGGAACAAGCCATTCAAGTTGCCAGAGCCGGAGTTAATCTGATGGTTGATAAGCCGTTGGCGTTGACCGCATCCGAAGCCGACAAGATTGTCGCGGCTGTCGAACTTGCAGGGATCTGGTCCTTGGTAACAGCGACGTATTGCGGTCACGCAGCGCTCATTGAAGCGCGGCATCGTATCCAGAAAATGTCGGCACCAGCGGCCAAAGCATTGCAGGGAGGACGGCTTTCCTATGATCAGGCTTGGCTCAAGATCGTATTGTCATTGATGACCCCGGATACGGGTTCCGATCAAGCTGCGTGGCGCAAGAACCCCGAATTGAGTGGTAAGGGCGGAGCTGCAGGTGATATTCTTTCGCATCTGTTATTCCAGCTTCATTTCATCACTGGCCTCAAGGTTGTGGCTGTTCGGGCCAAACGATCATATGTCGTTGAAGGTAAAGCTTCCGGAATGACGGATGACCAAGTAACAGTCATTGCGGTTATGGAGAATGGCGCCGAGATTACGCTCGAAGCTACCCAGTTTGCGGGTGGCCATCAGAATGATAACAAGCTCGAATTGTGGTTTGAAGGTGGAAACACGCTCGGCTGGGATATTCGTGAAGCCGAGATCCTGTGGGTTACGGAGAATGGCGGACCTCGTCAACTTCTTACGCGCAGTGATTTCAAATCACCTATCGTTCCTTTCACTCATTCGATGCCCGCGATGCATCCCGAAGGCTGGATTAATGCCGATGCTCGGCTGATCTATCCATTTGCATGGCAAATTGCGGGCCGAGCATTACCGGACGGGGTTGATTTTTATCATCCTGATGTGCGCATGGCACGGAATATCTGCGCGGTAGGCGATGCAATTATCGAATCATCTGATTGTGCCAGCGGACCGTTTGGCCGAGTTCCTGTTGATTGGCTGATCTGATCCTTCGTCTTTAGCTGACGGTCTTAACCCAAATATTCGTAAACACCCCGGGGTAACTTCCGGGGCTTTTTTATACTTGCATAATATAAGGGTGTATAAGTAGGTTTGTGTTCATACAAGCGATGTGTTAGTTTTTGCTTAGAAACTACAGCCCAGTTTCTGAGACGTTTTACGTCTCCGTGTAAACAAAAAAGAAAGGACGGTTTAGTTGTTCATGAAAAATCGAATAAACGCTAAAAAATCAAAAGGGCAGCAACAAACTGTCCTTGTAGTCGTATCCGTTGTCGCAACAAGCGGCAAAAATCTGAACGAGACTGATTGCGCAGCCATCGAGGTGCTGCAAAGTTCCGGTTTCGTTGCTCTCAAGTCGGTTGCCAAAAAAATATCGGCCCGGGCGCCTGGCGGTGACACGATGTTTCTCATTGATTATGATGCCAATGCGGCCTCAAATCAAAAACCATTCAAACTGGTTTATGTGAGAGACGGATCCGCCAAGGAGATTGAATCAGGACGTACTATCTATATCCAGCAAGTGCCTGGACCAAGTGGTACGTTTGAAGTTCTGGTAAGGGGAGATTGTAAACTTACCGAGTGGGACTTTACATGTGCTCCGGCAGACAAAAAAACAATCGAGGAGTATGTGCAGATTGTGCGTACGAAAGGTATTTTGCCGCAAAACGGCTATTTACCGAATCTATCATCGAGGCGACCCCTTGACGGTACTCTCGAAGCAGATCATCCGTCTGCGGATGCCTATGAAGCAGATTCACAAAAATTGGAACTACCCCCAAGGTTGGGGTTAAGTAAACATTGG
>DHWH01000016.1:1769-6580 GCA_002413065.1 Patescibacteria group bacterium UBA5187 | reverse complement strand
GGCAGCGTCAGATGTGTATAAGAGACAGCATTACATCTTGTCACAACATAAGCAGCGAGGAATTGGAAAAAGAATTTAACAGCGCATATTACAGTTATCTGGGTCAGCTCAGTCGTTATGCGTATATGAAAGTGGGAGATTATGACCGCGCGCGGGATATAGTCCAGGATGCTTTTGTGAGGGTTTGGAATTATATGCTCAAGGGAAAAAAAATTTTAGCCATGAAGACATTTCTCTACCACGTGATCAGCAATCTCATCATTGATGAATATCGCAAAAAGCATACCGTCTCACTCGATGTATTGGTTGAGGAAGGATTTGATCCGGCTTATGATGAATCTGAGCGTACTATCGATATACATGATGCCGGGAGGCAAATGCTTCTCCTCAATAAACTATCTCCAAAGTACGGGGGAATACTCAGTATGCGCTACGCGCAGGATCTCTCGATCAAGGAGATAGCCCGTGTCACCCGCCAGTCCCGTAATACCGTCGCAGTTCAGATTCACAGGGGATTGGGTAAGCTGAGATTACGCGCGAATGCACAGGCATACGCACTCGCACATTAAAAATACTACTACATAGTACCATTATGAAAAAAAAACTCTTCAGAATACCAAAAAATTGTTGATTTTTTCAATACAGAATTAAAAAAGTATCCCGTACCGGATTCCTGTCGTCAGGCCAGCTCGGCTATATCACTTTTCCTCGTCCACCGCGCGAAATCAATCTTTGTACACTCCAAACCCCGCGACCGAAAGATATTTTTGAATCATCTGCCAAAATTCCATGGGCATGGAAGCGATGTGGAATAAAAGAATCGATGTGGACAGGGCGGGGTGGCTGCAGGTTATTGGTAAGAAGGTCTGATATACTTTCTCTATGCCCCCAAAATCCCGATTCGAAAAATTTCTCAAACCCAATGATTCGCTTCTTACCCGGGTTGCAGCTGAAGTAAATCTGGCAGATATCAATTCCAACGATATCAGTAAAGATATCGCGGAAATATTCCTTGTTGCGCGCGGAGAGCAGGGAGAAAAGAAAACATTGGTGGGACTGGCTGCGCCACAGATCGGCATATCGAAACGAATTATCGTTGTTGATGTCATGGCCGATGGAAAAGGAAAAGTAGGCGATCTCCGGCTGTATATCAATCCCGAAATTGTTTGGAAGTCAGAGACAGATGGAGAAGAATGGTACGAGGGATGTTTTTCCACGGCACAGGTGTGCGGGGTTGTCTCGCGTCCGGATATAATAAAGATCAGGGCATTCAATGAAAGAGGAGAGGTCATTGAGGAAGAGTATGCCGGCTACACAGCCCGGATATTCCAACATGAGATTGACCACCTGAACGGCATAGAATTCATAACGCATATTACCGACGATGCCAAACTGCATTGGGTCGAAAAAGAAGAATTTCCTGACTATAGGAATAATGGGCATGGAGGAATTGGCCGAATAAATGTCCGAGAGAGAAGTGGATGAAAATGAAAGGCACATTGTGATATATTCTATCCATGACCCTCCCTACAAAAGAAGAAGCCCAGAAAATTCTCGAAGAACATGTTCAGGATGAATATCAACGCTATCATGCAGGTATGGTCGCAAAAGCCATGGAAGGATACGCCGGTATTTTCAATGAAGATGCACACTTGTGGTACATAACCGGTTTGCTTCATGATGTCGATTTCGAACAGCATCCCGATACGCATCCCGCGAAATCCATCTCCTGGTTCAAGGAGTGGAATTATCCGGACGATCTTATTCACGCAGTCGAAGCTCACGCGTACAACTACAATGGGTTCACGACATTGCCCGGGACAAAATTGGCGGCAGGTCTCATGGCATGCGATGAGATCAGTGGAATATTTTACGCGTATCGCAAATTGAATCCGATCCCGTATAGCGACATCAAGCCAAGTTCCATCAAGAAGCGGCTTAATGAGAAAGCGTTCGCCGCCAAGATCGACCGCACAGTTATCAATCGGGGGATAGAAGCCTTAGGTGTGACTTTGGATGATCACGTAGCACATCTGATTACATTTTTTACGGGACTCAAATAATGTAAAGTGCTACAATGGAGTCGTTATGTTTTGGTCTCAATTTCTTACAATCGCATTAGTCCATTTTGTTGCCCTGGTAAGCCCGGGTCCGGATTTTGCCATGATCACGCGCAATAGTTTGCTGTACTCGCGAGCATCCGGAGTGTATACGTCCATCGGGCTTGCGCTTGGGATAGCAACTCATGTTGCATATTGTCTGCTTGGCATAGGACTTCTTATTTCGCAATCCATCCTGTTGTTCAGCGTCATCAAATACATCGGCGCGGCATATCTTCTATATATCGGCTATAAATCATTGAAAGCAAAACCTGAACGTGAGGATGAACCGGTTGTTATACAGAATTCCGAAAAGACACTTACTCCGCTGGCGGCCATACGATCCGGCTATCTGACGAATGTTCTCAATCCGAAAGCGACACTTTTCTTGTTGGCTGTTTTTACCCAGGTTATCGATCCGGTTACGCCGAAATTGATCCAGTCTCTCTACGGTGTCGAAATGGTAGTCGTCACGTTTGCCTGGTTCTCGGTGGTATCGGTTTTCCTTTCGCATGGTCTGATCCAAGTAAAAATCATGAAGTTCAAGCATCGCATCGAACACGTAACAGGCGTTGTTCTTATTGCACTCGGGATCAAAGTGGCGCTCGCGAGTCATAAATAAATGATCAAATACATCTTAAATTCCGGCGGCATGAGAAATAATCCAGATTCTGCACGGAAGTTTTTTGCTGAAATTGCAAAGGGTCTGGGTAATATGCCTCGCATACTGATTTGCTGTTTTGCCCAGCCGCGGGAAGATTGGGAAACAAAGTTTGGCGAAGACATGAAGACCCTTATTAATTTATTTCCCGAAGGAGTACGTCCGATGCTCAGTATGGCTTTTCCTGAAACATTCGAAGAACAGACTCGAAATTCAGATGCCGTATATATCCACGGCGGAGATGATCATCTTGTACAATATTGGTTGCGAAAATATGATCTGCAGAAAATCTGGGATGGCAAAGTGGTTGCCACGAGTTCCGCAAGCTCCGACGCTTTGTCGAAACATTTTTGGACGTGTGATTGGAGGAAGTGCATGGATGGTCTCGGAATTTTGCCTATCAAATTTCTCGCTCATTATGAGTCTGCATATGGAAAAGATGATCCGCGCGGTCCGGTTGAATGGCATACAGGATATGAAGAATTAAAGGCGTATGGAGATCTGACGTTACCTGTGCATGCGCTTAAAGAAGGGGAGTATATTGTTGTGGAAAAATAATACAGCTCAATGAAACGGCAAGCTTTAAATAGCTCAAAATCCCCTTATTTTTCAACGTATTTGACAATATTGCATATATATTGACATATATAACTAATAGTAGTATAATTGCACAGTACGTTCTTTGATACCAAATTAGGTTCACCATAGCAGAAAGCGGCTTACAGGCGTGTCCGCGCTTCCCAATAAAGCCATTCTAGGCCTTTCTCTGCTATGGTGAAGAAGGGAGCATTAACAATAGAGCATGCCCGTATGGGCAAGCTCACAACAATGAAAGGAACATGTTATGAACAATAGCCCGTTCACATTAACCCAAGGCGCAGGCCAGAAACTTGAATTCGCAATCCAACGCACCGGTGGCACGGGCGATGACGTTGATTATCTCAGCACGGCTGATAACTTCAACGCAGTCATCCTGTTGCGAACCGGAAAAGCCAAGTTGGTGACTATCCCTGAAGGAGGGGAACCCAAAGTGGTGCCAATGACTGGCCCAGCGAAATACACTGTTGACGCGGATGGCAACATCCATTTCACGGTTGTCTCGAACGGCAAGAGCGGTGAAGAGTGGATCACCTACTTCGAGCGCGATACGGAATATCGCGTTTCGGATTATGCGAAAGACATCCTTCGCAGGGCGACTGAAGCACCGACAAACGGCGTGAGCTATCACATTGTGGTTCGTCCAGGTTCAAAGATCGCAGGCAGTGACCGAGTTACGAAGAAGATTCGTGCGGCCGCTGATGGAAAGGGCTGGAAGAAACCGCATTGGGAAGTCGGGCCGTTGATCCGTGACATGTTTACGGACAAGGAACTTGAAGAAATGGGTTTGTGGTACATCGTCGCGATGCACGAACCGATCAAGGATTCCGACGGCGACCCTGACTTGCTCTGCTCGTACCGCGATGACGATGGTCGTTGGCTCAGCGCCCATGTCGGCGGGCCGGACGGCCAGTGGGATGCCCGCGGCGGTTTTGCCTTCGTTGTCCCGCAAGAAAGTGCTTCGACCTCGGTCCCTCAGTCCTAATCTGAACCTTGGTTTTGGTCCTTTGAACCGGCATGAAAATGCCAACGCTAATTGGAGAACAGCGTATCTAACTCTAAGCCTCGTACAATTTTGTGCGAGGCTTGTTTATTTATATATATGATAAACTGGGGATGGTAGTAGGTGAATACGCGGACGGCCATGGCTTTTCGCTACCGAATCCAGTATCTATACATCGAGAGCGTGATAGTTTACGGATTATCACGGAGTGATGCATACAACTTTAAAAAATGATGATACTTGGCGCACTCTTTTGAGTGATTTTAATCACGCATACTATACAGCCCAGAGAGTATTCGAAGGGCAGTGGCACAGATGAAAAAGTGCGCATTTCCGACGGCGACCCTAACTTGCTCTACTCGAACCGCAATGACGATGGTCGTTGGCTCAACGCCAATTACGACAGGCCGGACGACAAGTGGAATGACAACGGCGGTTTTGCCTTCGTTGT
>DHWH01000016.1:1263-1718 GCA_002413065.1 Patescibacteria group bacterium UBA5187 | reverse complement strand
GTTTTGCCTTCGTTGTCCCGCATATCTCTCATTTCTCTCTCGCACTACGACTTATCAGTCGCTGTAATCGGGAGAGTTTTTTGTTTAAGAATTTCCGACTTGTATTTAGCGAGCTGGCCGTTCCATCCTCCCGGCATTTTGCCTATCTCGTTCATCAGCATGCTCAATGTGATATATTTCTTATCGTCGAGGGATTTGGTTTCCCACAGTATCATTATCAGGACTTTGAGAGTGTCTATTTTCTGTATTGATGCTATGACATACGGCTGCTTCTGGTCTCGCACCAGAAAACTTGCTATGGATATCGCCTCGATCACTTCAACAAATAAAGTATCAATTCGCTGGCCAAGAGAGTACCGGTGAAGCTTCGGCAAATTTTGATAGAAGCCATGCCAGACTATATAAGCACATTTTACTTTATTTAATACTGGTAAAAGTGCGGGGGGGGGGGTAAG
>DHWH01000016.1:642-1174 GCA_002413065.1 Patescibacteria group bacterium UBA5187 | reverse complement strand
GAAAAAGGGGGGGGGGGGGGGTAACATTCATAGAATGTCTAGAATTCAATTGAGTCATACATATCAGGATATTATTTCTACCGAAAACGTCTTATCAGCTTGGAAAGAATTTGCCTCCGGCAAAAAATCAAAGCTTGATGTTCAGCAGTTTTCTTTGCGGTTAATGGATAACATACTACAGATTATTGATGAGCTTGCAAGTAAACGTTATATGCACGGGCCTTATCAGGCATTCAATATTTCTGATCCAAAACCAAGAAGCATTCATAAGGCGAGGGTTAAGGATCGTTTGATACACCATGCTTTGTATCGCATGCTCTATCCATTTTTTGACAGAACATTCATAGCGGACTCCTATTCATGCAGGATTAATAAAGGCACATTCAGGGCAATACGAAAGTTTGGATCATTTTTTAGAAAAGTAAGTACGAATAATACAAAAACATGCTGGGTCTTGAAGTGCGATATACGAAAATTCTTTGCCTCCATTGATCATGAAATTCTATTTGGGATACTTCAGAAATATATACCA
>DHWH01000016.1:0-618 GCA_002413065.1 Patescibacteria group bacterium UBA5187 | reverse complement strand
ATAAAGATATTCTCGGTCTCATAAAGGGAATTGTCATGAGCTTTTCAAGTACACAGCTAGGAGTTGGTTTGCCATTAGGTAATTTGACTTCACAGCTTCTTGTGAATATTTACATGAATGAATTTGATCAGTGGGTGAAGCACAAACTTAAAATAAAATATTATATCCGTTATGCCGATGATTTCGTGTTTTTGAATCAGGATAAAAAATTCCTCGAGGAATTGATCATGGAAGTTCAAAATTTCTTAAAAGAAAAACTAAAACTTTCTCTGCATCCGGACAAGGTATCCATAAAAACATTTGCATCGGGAGTCGATTTTCTTGGTTGGGTGCATTTTCCTGAACATAGGGTACTCAGAACTACCACAAAAAAGAGGATGCTGAAAAAGTTGGGAGTTAACAGTAAAAAGCCCGAGATTGTACAATCTTATCTCGGCCTAATAGGGCATGGTAATGCTCATAAACTAAGCGCCCGGGTTAAGAAATTTATGTCCGAATAAAATCTATAGCGTATGCATTTCCCTAAAAAAACGTCCAAAAACGTGCCATAAGGGCACGTTTTATTCATGCGGATTTGCGGTCTTTTGTGATTGGGTTCTGGGCTTAAGTAAACTTCCG
>DHWH01000004.1:31113-40175 GCA_002413065.1 Patescibacteria group bacterium UBA5187 | reverse complement strand
ACACCAATGTTTACTTAACCCCTTCCAAAGCCAGTCGTTTTCTGTCCTCGGAATAGTAGTCAACTATAACCACATCAACTACAGGTAATAATTCGTGTGCCGGGCAACCTTTTGGCGAAAAAACGATCGTCTCCAAGACTATGTGGTGCTTGCGCGCTATTATCTCCAGATAATCGACGACGCATGCCGCGCAGGAAGGGTCATCAACAATTAGAATTTTCATACATTCTGTGTCTGTTTATATCATGTATGAATAAGAATGATTTGTCAATAGTTACATGAGAAACACTACTTATTGAGAAAAGTCTGCACATGCGCGCGAATATGGGATACATCAGATGAATCAGTAGGATCATGCCATTCAATCCTTCGATCTTTTTTGAACCATGTCATTTGTCTTTTTGCATACTGCCAGATCTCAGTCGAGAGCTTCTCGACCATCTCTTTTTTGGTCAATTTTCTTTGGAGATATAGGGCAAGATATCTGTATTCCAAGCCAAGCTCGTTCATTCGTGCATAGGTCAGGCCTCTACTGCGAGTCCGGTCCATCCCGGCGAGTTTCGGAGCATGAAGTCTCTTTGCTTCAGCGATCATTCCGGCTTTGATTCGCTTCAGCAGGCGGGCGTGAATACGTTTGCGCAACTCGACCGGCGAAAGGTTCAATCCGATGAATAGCGGTTCATATTTCGCCGCGGATTTTTTTAATTTCGGAACCTTCCCAAGGGCAGTTGCGATCTCGATGGCACGAATGACACGCCTCAGATTTTTCTTTTCAATCGTCTTGTATCGTTGCGGATCGAGTTTCTTCAGAAGTTTCAAAAGCCGATCTGCGGACATTTTGTTCAATTTTGCACGCAATTTTTTATTTGGCGGGACATCGGGAAGGATGATGCCCTCCACCAATGCTTGAATATAAAATCCCGTACCGCCGGTTATGATAGGGAGTTTGTTTCTTTGAACGCAGTCGGCGATCGCCTTGGTCGCATCTGCTTCGTATTTAATAACACTGTATTGCGTGTGCGGATCCGCCACATCAAGAAGGTGATGAGCTACGCCCTTCATTTCTTTTTTAGTGATCTTTCCTGTACCAATGGTAAGTCCTTTATACACCTGACGGGAATCAGCGGAAATAACTTCGCCATTTAATTTTTTTGCGAGTCTTACGGCAAGATTACTTTTGCCGGTAGCTGTGGGACCGACAATGACAAGGATTTTGGGTTTATTCTTCGGTCTCATTTCTTGACAGGATGTTTCGACTCACTTTTCTTATTTTTGTACTTTGTAAGAATTCTGTTGGAAACTAACGTAAATGATTGTTGGATATCGACCCCGAGTTGATTTGCAAGTCTGCATAGTGCAAAAAACAGGTCTCCGATACCGTCATCAAATATATCTTTATTATCGCGAATATATTTTGTCATTTCTCGCGCATTTTTGTATCTCAGATGTTTTGACATTTCAATAAGCTCTTCGTGGAGATGGTCAAATTTATCTATATTGGGAGCATCCGACCATTTATTGTCCATTGCAAATTTCTTTACAAGTTTCTGTGCATCAGCCATTTTTTCTATATGCTTCATGATATGGGTATGAATAATAAAGATTACATTGTGCCGAGAGGGAGAATCGAACTCCCATGGATTACTCCGCACGATTTTGAGTCGTGTGCGTCTACCAATTCCGCCATCTCGGCAAATCCCTGATTTGCATGCGCCTTGCGTAAGTGTACCCTTAAGTGTTCCCTTAGCAATACAGACTAGTCTACAAGAAATTTGAGTAAAATCAAATGTTTGATACAATTGTTCCCATGACAACAACCTATGTTAATGACGCGATCTTTTGGATAGAGATCGAAAAGATAAATCCAAATCCATACCAGCCTCGCAGGGAATTCGATCAGGTAAAATTAAAGGATCTATCAGAATCCATCCGTATGTATGGAGTTTTACAGCCATTGGTCGTGACTCGAAAGGAGGTGTATCACGAAGGTGCGGGCATGACTGTCGAATACGAGCTCATCTCCGGAGAGCGCCGTTTGCGTGCTTCGAAACTGGCAGGATTGGCCCAAGTTCCGGCACTTATCAAACATGGCGAGGAAGATCCTCAGCTCAAATTGGAAATGGCTATCATCGAGAATCTCCAGCGCGAGGATCTGAACGCCGTCGATCGCGCGCGTTCATTCGAACGTCTCGCAAAGGAATTTGGATTGAAGCAGGCGCAGATCGCCGACAAGGTTGGAAAAAGCCGCGAATATGTTTCGAACTCGATGCGTATTTTGGCTTTGCCGGATGAAATGATCACGGCTCTTGAAGAAGGAAAGATCTCGGAAGGGCATACGCGACCTCTTCTCATGCTCACGGATCGTCCTGAAGAACAACTGGTTCTCTTCAAGGAAATCATGATGAAAAAATTGACCGTTCGCGAAGCTGAATCTCTCTCACGTCGTGTTGCTACAGAAAAAATTCGCAATAAAGGAAAATATCTTGATCCGCAGATCATTGAAATGGAAAAGAATTTTACGGAATCACTTGGCACACGTGTGCGCATTGAGAAAAATAAGGAAGGGGGAACTGTGACGATTGATTTCTTCTCACCGGATGATCTCCGTGGATTGTTGGAAAAGTTGAATAATAAAGCAGTTGCAGCTGCAGCGCCTGCTGAAATTGTGGCAAATAATGTTGATGATCGCGCGCCGGCTGATGTGGAGAAGGAGGATAACCAGGATCTGTATTCGTTGAAGGATTTTTCACTTTAATATAGTATACACACATGTCTATACACATTACATATTTCGTACACGGAACCACAACCGATAATGAAAAGCATATTTCATCAGGCTGGTCTGACGTTGAACTTTCAGAACTTGGAGTAAAGCAGTCTATTGATTTAAAGGATCAAACCAAAGACAAGAAGTTTGATGTTGTTTTTTTGTTCTGACTTGAAGAGGGCAGTTAATTCCGCCAAATTGAGTTGGGAAGGAATGTGCCCCATCATTCCTGATGCACGCCTTCGTGAATGTAATTACGGAACGCTCAATGCCGCATCTTCTGATATTGTGGAGCCGATGCAGGAAGAAGAATGTCTTACAAATAGATTTCCAGAAGGAGAGAGTTATGAAGATGTGAAGGCAAGAATTGCTGATTTCCTCCTGTTTCTTAAAAAGAACTATGGTGGTAAAAGTGTCGCTATTGTAGCGCACAAAGCTCCACAAATTGCGCTCGATGTTCTCATCAAAGGTAAAACGTGGAAGCAGGCTCTTGCCGAAGATTGGCGAAAAACAAAGTCTTGGAAACCAGGTTGGGAATATCAGTTGGATTAATATATGGACTGTCCATACGAAACTAAAGAAGTCAGAGACTCAACTATTGTTGAGAATGATCTAGCTTTTGCGTTTCTCACAAACATACCGATTGTTCCAGGTCATGTTCTTGTGTGCCCGAAAAGACATGTGCCATATTATGAAGATACAACTCCAGAAGAAAAGATTGCTATTGAAAAACTTACGAGTATATTAAGACGTACTCTGAAGAAAGTATTTGGTGCACAAGGATTCAATTATGCATGGAATGAAGAAAAAATTGGCGGGCAAGGCGTGCCGCATTTTCATTTACACATTGTTCCTAGAAAAGAAGGTGATACGGGTATTTATAAGTATGATCCACGAGAATTTCTGTATCGCCCGGGTCCAAGAGATATTACTCCTCGCGAAGAATTATCTGAAGTGACTGAATTGATACGAAAGGGTATTTAAATATAAATGACCTCCTCCCCGCACTCATGCTTCGCGTCGTACGGGGTTTCCTTTCCCGGCGCTTCGCGATTAGCGAGCGTGCCACGCACCGGGCACTCTCGCGCCATTCATCCCCGCACTTGAAGGGATCGCAGCGTGCGGGGTTTCCTGGGTAATAAAAAGTGCCCGGCTCTGTTTCAAGCCGGGCATTGTGGGTGCGGTATTTCCTATTTACTCCGCATTAAGGATTTTTGATCAGCATCTTAACGTCATAGGGACGTCACAGACAGCGGCACATCAAAGTACCCTGTGACCTTTACTCTGACACCCCGGAAGCTGACCATCATGCCTGGGAAGCATGAACAAGTTAGTAGGAGCCCTGCGCAAGAGTGTAGCACAAGAATTGAAACTTGCTGACTAGATTTTCTTTCTCTTAAAACCTCTCTTTAGTTTTGGTACTGCCAACATTTCGAGAGCACGAGCTAGGGTGATGGTGTATACATCGTCAGGAACCTTGATAGTTCGGAAATCTTCACCGCACCTTATGTATGGACCGAATCGGCCGGCTGATGCGACTACGTCCGCACCTGTCTTCGGATCCGTGCCGAGTGTGCGTGGCAATGACAAATACATGAGTGCCTGAGTAATGGTGACTGTCGAGGGATCTATAGCACGAGGAATAGAAGCCATTTTTGGTTTGACAGGAGCAATCTCGGCTACTAAGGGTGCCGCCGCCATCGTCGATTCGGCCACAGGTATAACTTCCTCGGCGACAGCCTTCTTACTCTTTTTTGCCTTTTTCTCTTTCGGAACCTTCGGCTTTTTTACTTTCTTCACCTTCGGAGCACGGATGCCAAGCTGAACATATGGACCATATTTGCCAGTGAGCACAAAAATAGGGAGGTTCGTCGTAGGATCGATACCGATCGGTTCATCCTTCTTGTATTCATGACCTTCCAAGGTAAGAGCGCCATCACAGTCCGGATATTTTGCACAAGAAAGGAATTTGCCGTTTTTACCGAGTTTGATATCCATCGGAGTCGTACCACATTTCGGACAGACAAATTTCGGATCGGCTTTACCGAGATTAGTGATCTTTGCGATCTTGTCGCGTGCAGCAACTTCTTTGGTGAATGGTCCATAGAAATCTGAAAGAGTTTTTATATACGTACGTGCACCTGTGGCGATATCATCGAGTTTATCTTCCATCTCAGCAGTAAATGAGTCACTGATGTATGTAGGGAAATTCTCTTCAAGGAATGATGAAACCACATCGCCGGTATCGGTTGGTCTGATGGATTTATTTTCTTTTTGTACATAGCCGCGATCTTCGATCGTTTTGGTTATAGATGCATATGTAGAAGGACGGCCGATGCCGCGTTTCTCGAGTTCCTTGATGAGGCCGGCTTCGGTATATCGTGAAGGTGGTTGGGTTTGCTTCTCTTGGGATTCGATCGAAACGAGATCGAGCTTTTCGCCTTTCTCGCATTTTGGTAGATTAACTTCTTCACCGACTGATTCGGGATCTGCCTTGAGCCAGCCATCAAAAATCACGCGAGAACCATTGGCTTCAAAATTGGGTATCGGGGCGGCGTCACCGGAAGTTGCGGCCCCTGGCTTGCCCACAACATTGGCGATCAGCTTCGTTCTCGCCATTCGTGCATCCGTCATTTGTGAAGCGAGTGCGCGCTGCCAGATCAGGCGATACAATTTCTTTTGTTCATCATTGCCACCTGCAGAATCTTTGGCAAACTGGGTAGGGCGAATAGCTTCGTGCGCTTCCTGCGCATTCTTGCTCTTTGTGGCAAATTTCCTAAACAATAAATATTCCTTGCCATATTTTTTGGTAATGGTTGCGGCGATCTGGTCGAGTGCTTGCTGACCGAGATTTGTGGAATCCGTACGCATGTAGGTAAGGTAACCGGCTTCATACAATTTCTGCGCAATGCCCATTGTGCGTGATGGAGAAAATCCGAGGCGTGAGCTGGCAGTCTGCTGTAATGTTGAAGTGATAAATGGGGCGCGCGGAGATCTTTTCTGTTCGGATTCTTCAATATCAAGAACATGCCACTTTTCTTTTTTGGCAATTTCGATGATGGCGTCTACTTTGTTTTTGTCGCGAGGCTCTTCGGCGCAGATGAGCGGGAGTGATGCACCATTCGCAGTGTTCCATAGGCCTGCAATGACCCAATAGGTTTCGGGTATGAATGCACGAATCTCACGTTCGCGTTCCATGATGATGCGAAGCGCAGGGGACTGCACACGTCCTGCCGACAAGCCATAACGGACTTTTTTCCAAATCAGGCCGGAAAGATCGTAACCGACGAGACGGTCGAGAACGCGGCGGGCTTCCTGCGCCTCGCGCAAATGCTGGTCGATCGCACGCGGATGCGCCAATGCTTCGAGAACGGCTTCCTTGGTGATCTCGTGATATGTTGCACGCGATATTTTTTCTGTGACACTGGGCCCGAGCTTTTCCTTCAATACTTCGGCAATGTGCCAGGCGATGGCTTCTCCTTCACGGTCCGGGTCTGTTGCGAGTACTATTTCATCCGCCTTGGAAGCTTCATGTGCAATATCGGCAATGACCGCTTCTTTTTTCTGCACGATCTCATAGTGTGGAACGAAGCCTGCCGCGATATCGATCGCTTTTTTGCTGGATTTCGGAAGGTCGCGCACATGACCGACTGATGCGCGCACTTCGAAACCTTCTCCGAGATATTTGGAGATAGTTTTTGACTTTGAAGGGGATTCAACGATGATTAATTTCATAGGTAGGCTAAGTATTACATGAGTGGAAGCGGAAATGCAAAATCAACCTCTGCGTAATCTATATATTCCGTCCTGTTCCAGAACCATCCCTTCCAACTCCAGTTGAGACATAATGGTATTGAATGTTGTCGCTGGAAGAAGTGTTTTCTCGATAAGGTCAGTCGATGATAAAGGTGTAAATTGAAGTTCGTGGACAATGCGTTTTTGCTCGGGCGACAATTGCAGTGTGGAAAAAGCAAGTTGCTTTTGAGTGTCGGGATGAGTGCCGGGGTGTGCGCTGGAATTTTTATCGCCTGTATTTGTTGCGAGTTCTACTGCAAACCCGAGAGCTTCCAATATATCTTTCGAAGTAGTAACTGGAGTCGCTCCTTCCTTACATAATGAATGCGGACCGTGTGACAGTTCTGAAAAAATAGAACCGGGCACCACCAGAACCTGCCTGTTTAATTCCAGTGCGTAATTGGCAGTGAGTAATGTACCCGAACCTTTTTTGCCTTCTATTATTAGCACTGCGTGCGAAATGCCGGCCATGAGCTGATTGCGTACGGGAAATGTCCATTTGTCACCTCGCTGATCTTTGTCGAATGAAGATAGCAATGTATTGCCTGATGCGACGATCCGTTCGGCAAGTTTCAGGTGCGTGCGCGGATAGAGTACCTTCTTCGAAAGTCCTGATCCGGGAAAAGCGATGACTTTCATTCCAAGCTTCAGAGCTTCTTCATGAGCCAGTGAATCGATGCCGATTGCCAATCCTGACACGATCACGATCGGATAGTTTTTCAGACCACTTAATAATGTAATACAGGCATCTCTGCCGTATGAACTGTGATGTCGGGAGCCTATGACGCAGAGAAATGTGTATTCATCGGATGGCGGTAATGCGCCGGCGCAGTCGAGATAGTCCGGTGCTTTTTCCATTTGCTTCAATAGAAAAGGGAATTGCTCTTTTAGGAGTCGTACGGTTTTCATATGGGTAGGAAACATATAACACATATGCTATATGTTTGGGAGGGGGATTATTTAGTATAGTGATGCGCGCGCGTGATATATCGATACCCGGTTTTTATTTCGAAGTGGCAGGCGAATTCGAAAACGTCCCTATTTTATCATACTGTGCATCCTGTTCAAAAAAAGATAAAATTATGCTAAAGTTTATCCCATGTTAGACATTAAATTCATCCGCGAAAATAAAGATCTTGTAGGACAGGCAGCCGTCAAAAAACACATTGATTTCAAGATCGATGAACTTATTGCAGTTGATGATAAGCGCCGAACTTTGCTGACCAATGTTGAAAAGAGACGCGCCGAACAAAATGCGGCCAGCGACAAGATTACTCGCCCGGCCACACCGGAAGAACGTGCGGCATTGATCGCGGAGATGAAAATAGTAAAAGCCGATCTCGAAAAGGACGATGCCGCTCTGAAGGAACTCATGAAGGAATGGCAGTTGCTGATGCTCCAAGTTCCGAATATTCCTGACATGTCAGTTCCTGATGGAACCACCGATGCCGAAAATAAAGAAGTGAAAGTATGGGGTACGAAGCCGACATTTGCATTTGAACCAAAAGATCACGTGGAGATCATGACCGCACTCAGCATGGTTGATTTTGACCGCGGATCGAAAGTGCACGGCTTCCGCGGATATTTTCTTACAGGAGACGGTGTCAGGCTTTGTTTCGCGATCTGGAATTTTGCTCTCGACTTCTTTTCTCAGAAAAATTTTGTTCCGATCATTCCTCCTATCATCGTCCGCAAGATCAATNNGTTCGGCAGCGGCTACTTGCCTCAAGGCGAAGAAGATCTCTACAAGACTCAAGACGGAGATTATTTGGCTGGTACAGCCGAAGTTCCGATCATGGGCTTACATGCGGACGAAACGCTCCAAGCCAACGAATTGCCAAAACGATATCTCGGTTTTTCTCCATGCTACAGACGCGAAGCTGGTGCACACGGCAAAGATGTTCGCGGACTCATTCGTGTGCATGAATTTTATAAATTTGAACAAGTTGTTCTGTGCGAAGCCAACCACGAAACCTCGGTGAAGTTCCATGAGGAGGTAAACCGCAACGCCGAAGAATTCATCGAAGCGCTCGGTATTCCATATCACACCGTCATCAATTGCGGGGGCGACCTCGGCTTGGGGCAGGTTAAAAAATACGATATCGAATTGTGGGTGCCGAAAGAAGGCACATATCGCGAGATCTCTTCGGCATCATATTTCCATGATTTCCAGACTCGACGTTTGAATATCAGGTATCGCGACGCGGAGGGAACATTGCGTTACGCGCACTCGCTCAACTCGACTGCTATTCCTACGCCGCGCATTCTCGTATCACTCATCGAAAACTATCAGCAGGCCGATGGAAGCATCAAAATACCGGACGCATTGGTGAAATATTTTGGGAAGGATAGGATTGGTAAATAACTATTTCCTGACACTTCATTCATCTGCTATTATTACCCCATGCACGCTCGCCGATTCTCCTCACGCCAGTTACATCAATCACGCCAATCAAAAAAATTTATTGAGCGTCGCCAGACGCGTACACTATATATAGCC
>DHWH01000004.1:26200-31046 GCA_002413065.1 Patescibacteria group bacterium UBA5187 | reverse complement strand
ATATATAGCAGTGCTCGCAGCCGTTGCGATCGTCAGTTGGCTGTTCTCTGCGTCGCGTCTCACTCATCTGTCCGTATTCACCATAGAAACCGTGCATATATATGGTGCTGATGCGGACATCATACCTTCTTTGGAGGCGAGCGCTCTGCAGGCTCTCGAAGGCAATTATCTCGGCATATTCTCCAGGGGCAGTTCATTTACATATCCTGTCCGGGATATCGTGCGCAGGATAAAATCAGCGTCGGAACGGATTGCGACTGTGGAAGTCAAACGAAATAATCTGCACGAGCTTGCTGTATCTGTGACCGAAAAGGCGCCGGCGGCGCTTGTCTGCGCGAATTTGCCGGACTTCAGCGGGAACACGATATCGTTCAGTGATTTGGATACCTGCTATTTTGCGGATGCATCGGGATATATTTTCATGCCAGCTCCCTCATTTTCCGGTCAGGTATACAATCGCTATTATATTCCGGAAATTTCCGACATGGCTTCGTCCACGCGTCCTGTGCTGGGAATGCGGGCTACGTCCACGGCCGAATTCAATGCGCTCCAGTCAGTGTATGAACAAACCAGCGCTGCCGGGATCAATGTCGCGGCGATCTTGATGAAAGCCGGCGGTGAATACGAACTCTACGCGCATAATCCGACGCGACAGACATCGGAATTGGCCGTCATCTATTTCAATAACGCACGCCCATTCAGCGAAGAGCTGGCGAATCTGATATCATTCTGGGATAAGGTATCGGTCGCGGCACGCGCGGGAAAAGAAAAACCGGTATTCGAGTATATCGATGTCCGCTACGGCTCAAATGTTTTTTATAGAAAAGTAAGATAATGAATTCCCGCAATAAACAGGCATGAAACAATTTTTTTACATAACGTTCGGCGGACTCGCCGCCATAGGCGTCGGAATCGGCATAGCATATGGCGGCTACATGGGCTGGAAAGTTTTGAAACCTCATATAGCCGTTTCAACGGTTGCATCTATCAGCAATAAAACTGGTAGTAAAACGAACGATGGTACTTCCATATCCGGACTGGCCCGCACTGTCCGTTTTTCCGCTGATGAAGAAGAGGATATCATCAATGCGGCGGCGCAAGCTTTGCCTGCAGGTGCGGACAGCGCTATCACGGCGGGAGCATATGTCGTCAGGAATATTTCAGGAAGCAACAATGCCGCGCAATATAATTCTGACAAGCTCTTGCCCATGGCATCTCTTACGAAACTCATAACAGCAGTTATTGCAGGGAGGCTTCTCGATCCTGATCAGCGCATCACGATCAACAATCAGACCATGGCAACCTACGGCAATACCGCGGCGTTCAGAGTCGGGGAAACATTCCGCGTCGCGGATATGTATTATCCCTTGCTCATGGTTTCTTCCAATGATGCGGCCGAGGCATTGGCACAGGCATACGGACGCAAAAAATTCATTCAGGCTATGAACGATTTCACCCAGAGCATCGGTGCATACCGCACATATGTCGATGATCCTTCCGGACTGTCCGCAAATAATGTTTCGACGGCCAATGACCTGGTGACTATTCTAAGCTGGATCCGCGAAAACAATCCGAACATTCTTGCTATCACGGGATTGAAATCAAAAACAGTGCGCGATCACACATGGACGAATCCGACTCATTTCCTGAGCTGGTCGAATTATCTCGGCGGTAAAAATGGTTATACGACGGAAGCGAACAGGACAGGCGTAGGTCTTTTCTCAGTCGGCAAAACCAAAGCTGTGTATGCGGTCGTTGTTTTGGGAAGTGATTCGAGGGACAAGGATGTGATCAAGTTATTGGAAAAGGTGGGGAAGTAGGCCCAAAGTTGTTGCTATATAAAAGTTGAAGGCCTGACATTTCTTTTGAAACGTCAGGCCTGGCATTGTGATGCCTATTTTGTAACGGTGTTTGTGGCGTTGGTACCGTAGTGTTCCGCCCGGACTTGTTCCGGGCTCATGCGGCTAAGGCGATCCACTTCACAGATCGCGTAGACCGTGAACCCCAAGAAAATGAGACCGCCCACCCACAGCACTGCCCATCCAATTTTATGGGAAGTTTTCATAACTTTAACTATATTGTGCACGGGAAGGTATTTCACTCCTTCCAGATTGTTGGAATGTGCACCAATTCCTATTTATTTAATGAACTGCTCAAAAATCTACTTTGCTATTATAGCACGCTTAATACTCACTTGTCAAGTTATATTTCCTGTGCTACAGTAGCTCCACTATGGCTACAAATAAGGCTCAAATTAAGGTTAGCCAGCCCAACTTCTGGCTCTCCCTCCCGAAGCTTTTTTTCGTATTGGCGCCCATGGCCAATGTGACCGACTCGGTTTTTCGTAAATTGATCGCAAAATATGGCAGACCTGATGTGACCTGGACTGAATTCGTATCTGCCGATGGTTTGATGTCTCCCGGACAGGAAAAACTTTTGCATAATTTGGTATTCTCGCGCGCTGAACGTCCCATCGTTGCCCAACTTTTTACCGGTCATCCAAAAGAAATGCGAGGTGCCGCGGAATTGGTCGCGAAGCTGGGATTCGACGGACTTGATATTAATATGGGCTGTCCGGATCGATCGGTTGAAAAACAAGGCAGCGGGGCGGCACTCATTCGGAATCCCGAGGTGGCGATAGCAGTTATCAATGCCGCACAGGAAGGGGTGAGGGTGGGATTAGAGCGGGGACAAGTTGACGGTGTCGGAATCCCTGTATCGGTAAAAACACGCATTGGATACAACACAGTTGATTTCGATTGGCTGAAAATTTTACTGGAGCAAAAGTTGCCTGCGCTTACGGTTCATTTAAGGACGCGCAAAGAAATGTCGGACGTGCCGGCGCATTGGGAATTGATGCCTGAGATTGTCAGGTTAAGAAATGAGATCAGTCCGGAGACGTTGATTATCGGAAATGGCGATATAGAAAATCCTGAAATGGGTGCAAAGATGATCGCGGAGAGCGGTTGTGACGGAGTGATGATCGGTCGTGGAATATTTGGCAAGCCGTGGCTGTTCGAGAAAGTGCCAACTGAAAAAACGCCAGCCGAACGTCTCAAGATCATGGTGGAGCATGCGAAATTATTCGAGAAAACATTCAAAGATATAAAAAGCTTCGATGTCATGAAAAAACATTTCAAGGCATACGTATCCGGTTGGGATGGTGCCAAGGAATTGCGTGTTGAACTCATGAATACAAAAAACTCCAAAGAAGTTGCGAAGATCGTTAAAGAGTACCTTGTTCGCATTGCTTGGGGATGCGACGCTTTTTTATTTTAATAAAACTGCTAAACTATACCCATGTCACTCGTACTCTACCGAAAATACCGACCAGCTTCATGGGTCGACGTTGTCGGCCAGGATCATATCGTTGATGTTCTCAAAGAATCCATCAAGCTCAAGCGCATTTCCCATGCATATCTTTTTTCCGGATCACGCGGCACAGGCAAGACATCTGTAGCGCGCATTTTGGCGAGGGCAGTAGAAACAGCCGAGGAAGATGTCTACGAGATCGACGCCGCTTCGAATCGCGGTATCGATAATATTCGCGAGCTTCGCGAACATGTTTCGGTCATGCCGTTTTCCTCTCCATTCAAGGTCTATATCATCGATGAGGTGCATATGCTTTCCAAGGATGCGTGGAATGCGCTTCTGAAGACATTGGAGGAGCCACCGAGGCATGTCATTTTTATTCTTGCCACGACCGAACTGGACAAAGTTCCGGAGACTATCATTTCCCGTTGTCAGACATTTTCATTCCGCAAGCCGGGCCGCGAAGTTATTCGTATACATATCGCAAGTATTGCAAAAAAAGAAGGATTCGCATTGGATGCGGGTGCAGCAGATCTCATAGCACTTCTGGGTGACGGATCATTACGCGACGCGTTGGGAACATTGGAAAAAGTTATTTCATCATCAAAGGACAAGACTATCAGCCGCGAGGAAGTGGAAGCTATCACGGGTGCGCCGCGAGCTCAATTGCTGCATACCTTCATTGAAAATCTGGTTGATAAGAAAACAGATGCTGCTTTGGCGGCACTTGGCGATACTGAAAAGGCAGGCATCTCGATGACGATGTTCTCGACGCTTGTTTTGGAAAAAATGCGTTTTATTTTTCTGATGCAACATTCTGCATCGTCAGCTTCCTCGGTGAAGAGTCGTGTTTCAGATGATGATTGGAAATTCATCGAATCTCAAGCTGCTAAAAAAGCTTTGACGCCGCCTATGCTGACAGCAATGCTGGAAGCTGCGGATGGAGTAGGGAGGGCACGCATCGAGCAATTACCTTTGGAATTGGCGGTGGTGAGGGTGTGTGTGGCGTAATAAAAAACGTACACCATGTGATGTACGATCAGAGAACAAGGGTGCTCAAGAAAGATTCAAAGGGTATAAAATCAATCTTCTTTTGAAAGTAATGCTCAAAAAATCTGTGCTCTTCTTCCGTCGGATTTTCTGCTCCTTTTGGCAAGTAAATGCGATCGTTGCCATGAATAGGGCGGTGAATTGTGAAATATCCCCGAAAAAGATTGGCCTGAGTCCACTTAAAGATAAATTCTGAATTAAGTGAACCTTGGTTGAATTCCGTTAGGATAAGGATAGATTCTCCTATGTCAGGAATAAATTCATGAACCGGAACTACACCTGTCCTGTCTGGGCGATATTCTAGCCCACCTCCTTTGCCATCGAGCCACGAACATTTGAAGCTTCGGCACTCGTCAGGACGATCTGCATAAATGGTACACCCTTGATTAGCCACACAAAAAGTACACGAGGATTGTGGATTCTTTTGAATACTTTCGACGCCATGTGTCTTGCAACAGGCCGCGCATTCACCACAGCTATATAT
>DHWH01000004.1:11827-26139 GCA_002413065.1 Patescibacteria group bacterium UBA5187 | reverse complement strand
GGCCGTGCATTCACCACAGCTATATATGGTTTTCATTCTGACCAAAATTTAGCATACATCAGGGATGTCGTATACATACGTACATATTGACTTATTTAAATAAAGTGTTATTGTTCGAATAGCTGAAACAAAGTAGTAAACGAATTATGAGGAGGCATATTTGAAATTATCAAGAATAGTAAAACAAGAACAAGAGAAACTAAGACTTCGAAAACGTCGTCGAAGCACACTGGCGATCGGAACACTGATCGTTGGGACAATTGTGTGGATCTGCTTCCCGATCCATCACTACGGAAAAATGCTTGACCGGGCGAAAAACGCGCCGGCGGTAGTACGGAAGGTACTGGATACCTACCACTTCAGTAAAACAAACGTCACAGACACGTGGTGGTTTCGGGATCGTCTGGAGAAGGACATGGGCACGTACGACATGCTCAAACGCCGAACGGCAACGATGCAGGAATTGATCCGGCGATACCGCAATACTTCGGAAGAGACGAAGGCTATTGCTGATCGATTCCAGGAGATCCTGCCGGCAGTCGGGGTGAACGGGCGACCATTAATGCTCCGGCCAACCGGTACTGCAACCAACGAGTTCCATACGAACTACGTCATAGTCTGTTTCCTTAGTCAGATTGAAGCTGAGAAGTATCACACGTACATGCCAATCTGGGACACGGATGGCGGATACGTCACCTTGCCGACTATCGAGTTGCCTGAGCCGCTCTTTGCTGCGATCCTCTATCATGAGTTTGGACACGCCAGACGGCACAACAAAGTCGATGGCATCCCGGGAGCTGCCGGCGGTAGTTCAGCTATGTTTATTGAGGAAGTAGAGATGCACGAGCTTGGCGGAAAGGTGCTGAACGCCGCAGGTGGAGGAAAATACCATCCGCTTCTCGATAAGATCAGAGGCAGATTCTCATCCGCGAAGACATTCGAGGGTGCGATGGCAATGATCACAGAGGAAGATTGCCGTGCTATCGACCATATGTTGGGATGCGCTGATACTTCTCTGGCCAGTAATATTCTGATCAGTCAGGCAGTAATGGAGATTGGCTTCCGCTACTGCGACGCCCACGGGCTCGGTGTGGAGAAAAAACTCGAAGTGTACCAGTGGATGGACAGTAATATCTTCACTCCTGAAATACGGAGGTAACGAATTGCGACCGGAGCTGTGCAGAATTGCATAGCTCTTTTTTAATACGCGGCCATCTTTGATTTCACACCCTTTTCAAGGTAGTATTTGAGTCACACAATTGCGGGATCGTCTAATGGTAGGACAGCGGCC
Source organism: Patescibacteria group bacterium UBA5187 (assembly GCA_002413065.1). Lineage (GTDB taxonomy): Bacteria > Patescibacteriota > Minisyncoccia > Phycocordibacterales > PALSA-1337 > C7867-002. The sequence goes on along the minus strand of DHWH01000004.1, from coordinate 24,848 downwards.
TTTGAAGCCGTTTATCTTGGTTCGAATCCAAGTCCCGCAGCACGAGTCAGCGTAGTATCGAGGAGTAGACCGGAGAGCCTAAAGCTCTCAAATCCTCGACAACGCTGAAAACAAAATATCGCCAATTTTTCGGCGATATTTTGTTTTAAATTACTAATCATGTAACCAATACCAATACTGATTTTTCAAATCCTCCGTTAGCTCATAGGTATTCGCATGAGATAAAACACCTAAGTAAGATTGCATACTTTGATGCAAATGATTTTCAGGAATCAAACCTTTCTGATAGCACGCCATTTTCTTGCGTATATTCCTCAAAATCCTCTTTTTGGTTTTCGCCCGTAGCAGTCGGTAATGCGGAAATATCACATACCCGAGGAAATCTATACCCTCGTGAAATTTACGAATAGATATCTTATTCGGGTGCAATTCGAGTTTCAGTTTTTCCCTCAAAAACTCCTGCAATTTAGGCAATAATTCTTCGAGATATTTTTTGTCTTCTGATATAATCATGAAATCGTCGGTGTAGCGCGCATAATTTTTCACATGAAGTCCATGCTTAACGAATTGATCAAACTCGTTCATATAAATGTTGGCAAAAATCTGCGAAGTCAGGTTGCCGATGGGTACCCCTTTATTGGTATTTGTAGTAAAAAGCGACAGCGTTTTACTCTCTCTCTCTCTCTCTCTCGTAGTTCCGCTTTTCTCGTAACTTTCAATAATTTCTTCCAGAAGAGAAATCGTCTTTTGATCCTTGATTTTCCTATTAAGGATGTCTTTAAGCGCTTGATGATCGACGGAATCAAAGAATTTTCTCACATCGCATTTCAAAGCGTAGCATTGGCGGGTGTTGTTCTTGCTTTCTGCGCGAAGCATATTGGCAACTTTCTCCACACCCTTATGGGTGCCTTTGTTGATGCGACACGAGTACGAGTCGTCGATAAATGTCGGCTCGAATATTTTATTCAAAACAGCAAAAGTGGTGTGATGAAGCACCCGATCTCGAACAACCGCTTTATGTATCCGTCTTATTTTCGGATCATGTATCCAAAATCCCTTGTATGGCCCATGCCGATACGTTTCATTCTTCAAGTCGCGATAGAGGTCGAAAATATTATGTTCAATATTCAACTCAAACTCCGCAACGTCAGGCTTGTTCCTTTTATCAGACTTGAATATCTCCCAAGCTCTGAATAGAGACTGTGGAGAAATTATTGACCAATATAAATCCTTATAAATTTTCATATATGAATGATTTAGACATACCGATTTTCAAGAAAAGTTACGATCTCTACAAAGATTTCTATAACTTGCGCCTATCCGTACCCAAGCAAGATCGCTATACGCTCTGGCAAAAGTGCGAAAGCCTGCTCATCGATGTGTTGGAAGGCATCATTTTCGCAAGTCAGCAGTCTAAGTCGGATAAACTGCCGACTTTGGAAAAAACGAGCGTTAAACTTAATTTTCTGCGAGTCTGCATTCGTCTGATGAAAGATATCAAAGCGATTGATGCGAAGAAATACATCATCATCGAAGCCAATCTCGACGAAATAGGGAGGATGCTTGGAGGGTGAATCAAGTCAACGAAGGATCGTTAACAGAAACTTCCGCTTTTTTGGCGGAAGTTTCTTGGATAGAGCTATGACTGCCTGGCAGCCGACAACCCGATGTTGTCGTTGCGGTTGTCGTCCCAATAGTTGTTGACGTTGAGCCCGTCGGAATCGAAGTTGCCGACGTTGACACGGTTACCGTCCGAGTCGAGATATTGCCCGCTTCCGTCTGTGTCACCGAGACTTGAGGGTTACTGCTCTTACGAGCCTATATCCTCTCATCTCTGAATTTTATTCGGAAGCAGCCTCTTTCAAAGCATCTCCTCTAGAAGCGAGCAAGAAGTTCTCTCTATCCTTAATCGCGCTCTGCCGTGATCCGTAAACCACTGGCAATCTGGCGATATCTCAAGGTGAGATATCTCGCGAGCTTGAACCGTAATCCAAGCTACATTAGCAAGATATACCTATTATAGCCGATAGTTGACAGGTCGCCAAAATCATTGACAAATAGCCATTTCTTTGCTATACTATAGAGGTAGTTCTTTGATAGAGGATCACTGTTGAGACGAGCTTTTTGAGCCTTAAATCAGGGCCTAAAAAGCTCGTCTCAAACTGAGGCAAGTCGTTCCGAGCGTTCTCGGTAAATCAGCAAATGGAGATGATGTCGATGAAAACATTGAACACGTCTGCACTGGTAACCGCAGACAGTCCGAAAGGACAGAGAGCTACCGAAACGTTCCGCGCCCAATACAACAAGGCGGGACTCAACGACGAAAGCGCACAGATCCTGAACGAGCATCCCGGCTTCGCCGTGTATCTCGCAGAAGGCATCCGTCGCTTCTCAGCCAAAGCGCCCGACTATGGTCTGGCACAGTCAATCCTCGGTGCGGATTTCATTACGCCTGAGGAAGTCACCAAGGCTCGCCCGAGCATCGTTTACACCGTCGAACAGATCACGGCACTCGCCGAAAGTCTGCCGTCGGAGGACGTGCTCAAGTGGTGCAAGGACAACGGTTACGCCGTCATGCCTGCTCCGCCCACAGCGATGTCCACGCTCGACGTTCGGGAGATCCAGTCCGTCCACTTCTACTCGAAGACGGGTGGATGGTATGCCGATCAGAAATTCGCCCGCGAGGACAAGACGTCCTTCGGTTGGCTTCTGATCAAGAAGACGCCTGTTTCGAACTCGACCAGCAAAACCTGGAACGAGCAGAACAAGCTTCTCTCCGCGCTCGAGAAGGTGCCGAACGCCGCCGAGATGAGCTGGTTCATCACGACCTATTTTGAGGTTCGTGGAATCCGACTCTTCGAGAACGTCTACGTTCGGACGTCCAGTCTCGGCTCGGACGGTGACCGTGTCTACGTCGGCCGCTTCGATTCCGACGGGCTCGACGTCGGCAACTGTTGGGACGGCGACCGCGACGGCAACCTCGGGTTGTCGGCTGCCAGGAAGTGATTCTTGATCCCTTGAGGGCTTGTCCCTCTTGAACACTTGAGCCTCCGCGGATTTTTTCGCGGAGGCTCTTTCTTTTTATACGGAAGTTGTTTTGAGGATAATAATTTATTAAAATATACACATGACTAATGAGAAATGTGAAAAATGCCACGGTAAAGGAAGTTACATGTATGACGAAAATCACGCAAAGCCCTGCGAGGTTTGTTGCACTCACTCTCAAGGCTGGTGGAAACTAGAGGAGCACTACGGCGACGATAACGGCAAGTATGCTTGCAAAAATGGATGTGGGACCGTGGTTGAGAAAGACCCTCAGGCGCAGGTAGATACTCTTTCTATTGTTGATCAGCGTTAATTTACTACGGTAATTACTTTGTTTGTCAGCAGAATCTTGCCTCTGAGGTTCGCTAACATCTCTCGCTTCTCCTCGACGGTACCTTCAGTGAGTACATGTTCTGTAAATTTCTTTGGGTCATATTCAATTTCTGATTTCGGCATCTTGGTTCCATAAAATTGCTTTTGAAATACAGCCATTCGCGATTGTTCTTGATCGAATTTCTTTTTTATAAATTTTTCTTCTACCTCGACTTTCTCAATTAAAGCTACGAGCTGTTTGATCAGTTCCTCCTCACGCAGATACCCGCATTTGCAGTCTAGGTTTTTTGATCTATTGCATCCGTAGTAGATGTAATCCGCCGTACCGCCACTTGCAAGCTTTTTGTGCTTCTCATCAGCTACAACACCTGATCCGCATAATCCACATGTCATGATTCTTGAGAATGCGAACTCCTTTCTTTCGTGCGTAATTTCCGATCGGGTCAGTTGCTCCTGCACTTTTTCAAAAAGCTCTCTTGTTATCAAAGGCTCGTGTTTTCCGGTATACCAGTTGCCACTTTTAGACGGATACTCAAATGTCCCGTAGAAAAATGGTGTTTGCAGTAGTCTATAAATATTACTTAGCGTAAGTGGTTTGTTGCTCGTCGCACTCCTGAAATTCATCTCGAATTTCAACCAATGATATACTTTTCGCCCACTCCATTTTTCAAGTGCCACTTTTTCAAACATTTTTCGCATAACTGGCCCACGCTCGGGATCGATCATCACATATCCCTTTCGGTCGATTCTCTTTTCATTCAAGTATCCAGTCGGAGCAGGGGCAGGCCATAGTCCCATCTCGCATCTCGTGCGGAGTCCACGTTTTACGTTTACGCTTTTGTTGTCATTCTCAAGTTTCGCTTGGCTACACAAAATCATCAGCAAGAATTTATCGCTCGGCGAATTACTAAATTGCTGACTATACGTTTGTATGGTGATGAGTCGTTTCTGATCCATCAAGTCCACAAGGCTGCCAAGATCACCTGCGTTTCTTGAGAGTCTGTCAGGATGCCACACGAGGATTGCGTTGTATCGTCCTGTTCGGATGTCACTCACGATCTCCTTGAAGACTGGTCTTTGTCCAGAGTCCTTTGCAGAGTGCGATTCTCGTCGAATGTCCACGATTTCCAATTTGTCCCGCTCGGCGATCTGCAACATCTCCTTTACCTGTGAATCGATTGAAAGGGCTTGTTTTTCCTCGGCTTCGCTCGATTTACGCGCATAAAGCACGTATTTCATCTTGATGGGCTCCGTTTGAAGCGTCTTAAGCTCCCTCAAACCCCCTTTAATTGCTTTGTTTTCTTCCATACCTACATTGATGACGCAACTCCTCTTTTAAGTCCAGGATGGGTCAAGATGCCGATTTTCGCCTGTGGATAACGCTAGAAGTGGTTAAAAAACTTAACCAAAACTAGTAAAGAAAATTAACCGAAAGTGGTTAACGAAGTTAACACACAAAAGAAAGAGAAACTAAGAGAAATCTAGTATTAAGTATAACCTGTGGATAAAGTAGTCTAGTAAGTAGACTAGTCTATTAAATAGACCAAAAGTGGTCTAGCAGGTAGACCGACATTGGTCTACTACGTAGACTAACAAAATATAGGAAACAAAGAGAAACCTAGTATTAGGGGTCAGGTGTGGATAAGGGGTCAAAAGCCACAATCTCTTTCCTCAGCTTCTCAAAATCCCTGAAGACCCTGTTGTATATCCGTATAACTTTTCTCTTGTTCTTCTTGGTGTCGTAACCTTCAAGAAAATCGACGAGGTCATCGTCGATGAAGGAAGCTAATGAAATGTACGAAGCGACTAGTAGCCTGATTCGCTCCTTGATCGCCATCTTCAGATATTTCTTGGATTCAGGTAATTTGGAAATACGGTTAAAGGGCGTTGAACCCGTTGGCTCATGATATTTGAAATGTTTTGAAGCATCTATGATTGCTTCGATATCGTCATCTTTCATACCTCAATGGATGACGCTGTTCGCAAAGTCTGTCTAGACCCCTCAAATTGCCGAGTTGGTAACTAGGGCTTCGCCTTACTATGGACCAAGATTTGAAACTGTATGACCATTTTGATTACTCCGTCCTGTCCTGCAAAGAACACTTGAAAAAGCCTGATCCGGAATTTTACAAAATAGCTCTGGCCAAGGCGGATGTCAGGCCGGAAGAAGCTGTTTTCATTGACGATAAGGAAAAGTGCATTACTGCGGCCAGAGAACTAGGAATGAAGGGTATTTTATATTCTGGTAACGCGAAATTAGTTGAGGAGTTGGAAAAAGTTGGGGTGTTTGTAAAGCAAGAAGTGATATAATTGAATTCTGTTATGAAACCCGAAAAATACATCCGAGTAAAAGCAATGTGTCTATTCATTCATGACGGCAAAGTACTGATCCAGAGCGGCAATTCCCTGAGAAAGCGAGATGCTGAAAGAAGTAGATCGATAATTCCCGGTGATTATTTTAGGGTTCTCGGGGGCAGTTTGAATGTCTTTGAAACAGCAGAACAGGGGGTGAAAAGGGAGATTAAGGAAGAATTGGGGAGTGATATCGAAAACCTTCAATTTCTGCAGGTTGTTGAAAGTATTTTTACGTATTGGGGCGAAAAAAATCATGAAATAGTCTTTCTCTATAAAGGGGATCTGGTCAATAAGGATCTATACAAGAAAGATGTGATCCATATCGTCGAAGATGCGTATGAATTCGACGCAATGTGGGTGCCTATCGAAAAAATTATTAACAAAGAGGTCCCTCTTTTTCCTGCGACTGATTACAGTCAATACCTACCATGAGAATTCCTCATTCCAACCGAAAATGCGCTATCATCGTCGTCGATGTACAACCGGCTTTTTTGAATGAACGGAATGCATATATAGTCAAAAATATTTTAGAGCTTCTAAATAGTTCGCGATACGACCTGTATATCGAAGCGACATTTCATGCAGAGAAAGGCTCGCTGTGGGAAATACAGCAGGATTGGATATGCCCTGAAGGTGAAAAAACAAAAACTGTTCCCGAATTGGCCGAAAAGCTATCGAAGCTGAATGCGATTAAAGTTCATAAAGAAACCAAATCTGCTTTCAAAGGTAACGTGAATCTTTCCGTCGTCTTAAAGGAAGCTGGCATACGAGAGATCCATGTCGTCGGCGTGGATACGAACGACTGCGTTCTGGCGACAGCATATGAAGCGTTTGACCTCGGATTTATTACATACGTGATCGAGGAATGCTGCCAGTCGTCATCTTCAGAGAAGCTGCATGAGTATGCCATAGAACTATTGAGAGGACAGAATATGACGAATAATTCTGTGAACGATGTGGGTAGAAAATAATGCTATACTTTTCTCATGACCATAAACTGGCTTCTCATAGGCGTAGTCGCTCTGAACCTTATATTCTCGACAATATGCGATGTGTTTGCGAAATATTGGGGAATTACTAACAATCAAAATTGGTTGTACGCAGGTCTCGCGATAAACCTATTGACGGTGTTTTTCTACATGTACTCTATACGACTAGGCGGCCTTGCCATCACGACATCAGTTATCCTGCTTATCACCATTGCAATCAGTGTTGTCCTTGGCTTTTTCTTTTTTCATGAACAAGTCAGCACATCACAATGGGTGGGGATTGGCGTCGGTTTTCTCGCCATTATTCTTATTTCAGGTATCTTCATACCTTCCCGGTAAAAATTTATTTTACTACTCATACCTCAGCGCATCAATAGGATTCAATCTCGAAGCCCTTCGCGCAGGATAGTAGCCGAACACAATCCCGATCAAAGCGGAGACGCCGAAGGCAAGGAGAACCGAGCTGAAGGAAACTTTGGTCTGAATGACTCCGAGCAAAGATACCGCCGTGGCAATACTCCAGCCGATCAGTACGCCGATCGCACCGCCGATAAGAGTCAAGGTAACGGCTTCGGACAGGAACTGGATGCTGATATCACGGCGCGTGCCGCCGACAGCTTTGCGCAGACCGATCTCGCGCGTACGCTCCGTGACGGTCGTAAGCATCATATTCATGATACCGATACCGCCGACGAGAAGCGAGATTCCGGCGATAGCCGCGAGAAACAGAGTGAAGGCGTCAGTGACTTGATTGAGCGTACCGAGAATATCAGCCTGTGAAATTATGGAAAAATCAGGTGCGGCCACGCGATGCTTGGCTGTCAGGATATCCGTGGCTTGTGCCTGCACAGTTGTCATTTGATCTTTGGAGGCGACCGATACTGCGATAGAAGATAAATAATCAACGCCGGTCAAGATTTTTTGCATGGCGGAAAGGGGAACGAAAACGATGTCATCTTGGTTGGCAAAACCGGAACCTCCCTTGGCCTGAAGTACGCCAATGACGCGGAAATTTGCACCGTTCACACGGATACTTTGGCCGACCGGTTCCTGATCAGCAAATAAGTCAGTAGCCACAGTAGCCCCGAGTATTGCCACCCGGGTAATTCCACGTTCTTGTGCATCCGTAAAAAATGAACCGTCAGCCAGATTGAGGTTGCGAACGGTGGCATAGTCGGCAACCGTGCCGATAACCGTCGAGTTCGTATTGTTGCCGCTTGATGAAACGATCTGGAAACGGCGGTCGAGTTCCGGAGAGACGAGACTGACGCCATCGATAGCCCGGATCGCATCGACGTCATCATTTTTCAATGTCTGGGCGGCGCCGCGGCCTGACGAGACAATGCCTCGTCCGGGCTGAACGGATCCGGGAAAAATAGTGAGAAGATTCGAGCCAAGTCCTTCGATGGATGACTGGATGGAAGCCTGTGCACCTTGGCCGATGGACACCATGGAAATGACGGAACCGATGCCGATCACGATCCCGAGCATCGTCAAAGTCGTGCGGACTTTATTCGCAGTAAGGGCTGAAACTGTTTCGCGTAATATGTCGGGGATGGTCATAATGATGTGCGTTTTGCATGGCTCTTGTCATCCGAAACAATGAGTCCGTCGCGGATAAAAATAATACGATCGGCATATTCGGCGACCTCTTTTTCGTGCGTGATCAATATGATGGTGCGATGGTGTTCGCGATTGAGGGTTCGGAATGTGCCGAGCACGATGCTTCCGGTATGCGTATCGAGATTGCCGGTAGGTTCATCGGCAAGAATAAGAGAAGGATCATTGACGAGAGCGCGGGCGATCGCCACACGCTGGATCTGACCGCCGGAAAGCTGGTTGGAACGATGCTTGAAACGATCCTCATTCATGCCGGCTGCGGCCAGAGCTTTGCGCGCGCGACTCTCGCGCTCTTCTTCCGGTATGCGCGCATAGATGAGAGGCAGCATGACATTGCGCAGTACGGTGGTGCGCGGAAGAAGATTGAATGACTGGAAAACGAAACCGATGCGGTTGCGGCGGATGGCGGCAAGTTCATCATCGGAAAGCTTGGAAACATCCTGGCCATCCAATGTATATGTGCCTTCCGTCGGGGTATCCAGCGCGCCGAGGATATGCATCAATGTGGATTTGCCTGAACCAGAAGGTCCCATGATCGCCACGAATTCGCCGTCATTGATCGTGAAGGTGACACCCCGGAGAGCCTCCGTTTTTTCGGCTCCATTTACATATATTTTTTTAATATTTTTGACTTCTATCATGACGGAAATATACTCTAATTAAGTCAGCCGCACTTTTTACAGTTATCTGCCGCCTCCCGCTCCAGTGCGGACTCCTCCTGCGGCACCGCCTCGTCCACTAGTGCCGAAGTTGCCTAATATGCTTGGTGCCGAAGCAGTTTGAGCGGCTGTTCCAGAAACTGTTCTTACGACCACAAGCTGTCCAGGATTTAAGCCACTTACAATCTCGGTATTAGTATCATCAGAATCTCCGGTCGTGACGATCTGCTGATGAGGAGGGATGCTCGATGCTACGGTGGTCATGCGGATTCGGGTACTTGAAGTTCCGTTGGATTGTCCCGGCTGGGATGCCGATGCCGAGTCCAAAATCTGGACGTAATGAATATTTCCTTGTGTTTTGACTGCCGCAGAAGGAACGAGCAAAGCTCCTTCTTTGTGATCGGTTACGATAGTCACATTGGTGCTCATTCCTGGTTTCATGCGGGCGTCATCGCTGTTGATGGCAACTTTGGCATTATAATTTACAACTCCTTGCGTCATCGTGCCGACGAGATCGATCTCACTCACGGTTCCTGTCGCAACCAAACCTTGCGCGGCATCGAAGGTGAGGCTGGCTTGCTGGTCAGCCAGAACTTTGGCGGCGTCGATCTCATTCAAAGAGACTGTGACGGATTTTCGAAGACCAATAACCGTAGCGATCACCGTTCCGCCGCTTGCCTGATCGTAGACATTCACAGGAATGCGTCCGATGACTCCGTCAAAAGGCGCAGTGATGAAATAATCTGCATAGGCCTGCTGTTTTTGGCGAAGGGTAAGCTCTTGTGAGCGGATGTCGAGCGCATCAGCGCCGCGCGTAAGCGTTTTTAGGGAATTATTCGCGGTATCAATGCCGTTCTGCGCGTTCACAATGCCTGACACATCCGCATTGATCTTCGTTGACCATGAAGTGACGTCCGATTGCGCGGACGTTGCGGCGGAAGGATTGTAGTCCGGCTGAGTAGTGATGATGCGGGTGAGCGCGTTGTGCGTTTCCTGAAGAACATTGGCAACATTTTTCGAAAGGGCATACGTGTCCTCAAGCAAACGAGAAACATCCGCCTGCGGACTGGCGCGCGTCACGCCTCTATACTCTATGAGCACTTTTCCATACTCATCGACTGCGCGATCATAGTCACGGCTGGCCGTCGTAAGATAATCCCGGGTTGATTGGGCAAAATTTGTTGAATATTGATCACTTAAAAATCCTGCGCGGCTGTACAGTAAATTTTTGAGGCCGTCCATTACGGATGACATATCCAGGAATGTATTTGCAGCGGCATTGAAACCATCTGCATAGGCCTTGGAAACGGCATTTTGCGCATTCGAGAGTTCGGTATCTTTCGGCGGTTCTTGTAATTTTTCAAGTGCCAATCTCGCATTTTCCAGATCAAGAGCGGCCTGTGTCGAATCTATTGTGGCTATCAGATCGCCCGCACGTACTTTTTGCCCCACCGCTCCTTTTACGGAAGTAATAGTTCCTGAAACCTGACTTTTGACGTCAGTCTGATTCGTAGCGGAAACTTGTCCGGTACCGCTCACAGTCTGTGTCAGCGTGCCGATGTGTGCCGGAGCAAGCACGTACCGAGTGCCGGTATTAGCTGTTTTGGCTGAACGATATATGCCGATTCCTCCTATAATGACCGTCACAGCTATTACACTGGAGAGTATTTTGTGGGCGGCGATGCCGGATTTGACCTTAGAAGTTAGGGGTATTTTTTTCATAGTGTATAGATAATTTCAGTACGTAAGAGAAAGTTGACTGCTCTACTTATGGGACTTCAGCAGTATACCTTATATTACATCTCATGATATACTGGCGGCATCATTTTTACGATATAAATCAATACCACTACACTATGGCCGCCTCACGAATCATCATTTCCTACAAGGTTCCGGACTCCCGGGCAACAGTGAAGAAGGCACAATTTGAAGGACTTGGTTTTAATGGAAAAATAAAAGAAGTCTCCATCCTGGATTCGTATACCGTCGATGCTTCATTGCAGAAAAAAGACCTTGAGCGTATTGGCTCAATTCTCGCCAATCCTCTCCTCGAGAATTTTTCCATAAACAAGATTGTTGCTCCGGCCCGATTCAACTGGCTTATTGAAGTCGGATCACTTCCCGGAGTTACCGACAACATCGGTGCGACAACAAAAGAAACCATCGAAGATCTCTTGAAAAAGAAGTTCAAATCAGGCGAGTCCGTGTACAGTTCGCAGATTTTTTTTATTTCGACAGAGGAAAAGGGTGGCGCTTTGACAAAACTGGATGTCGAAAAAATAGCATATGCTCTGCATAACCCATTGATCCAGCGCGTACGGATCAAAACTGCAGATGAATTCAAAAAAGAAAAGGGTCTTACGATACTTGTGCCGAAAGTTACTTTGAAATCCAAATCCGCTGTGAGCAAGGTTCGTCTCGATGTGTCCGACGAAGAATTGGCAAAAATTGGCAAACAGGGCATATCCAATGGGGATGGTACAACGCGCGGCCCGCTTGCACTCGATATTCAGTACATGCGTGCCATCAAGGAATATTTCAGATCAAAAGGCCGTGACGCTACCGATGTGGAACTCGAATCTATCGCGCAAACCTGGTCTGAACATTGCAAGCACACGATATTCGCCGATCCTATCGACGATGTGCAAAAAGGACTCTACAAATCATATATAAAGGAGGCGACGAACATAATTCGTAAGAAAAAAGGCGCTAAAGATTTCTGCGTTTCTGTTTTTACGGACAATGCCGGCGGAATTATTTTTGATGATACGTATGTGGTCACTCACAAGGTAGAGACGCATAACAGTCCGTCCGCACTCGATCCATTCGGAGGCTCGATCACCGGCATTGTCGGTGTGAATCGCGATGAGATCGGATTTGGCATGGGAGCAAAACCGATCGCCAATGTATACGGTTTTTGTCTGGCGGATCCCAAGGATACGCGACCATTATTCCGTGACAAACAACTCACACAAAAAATGCTGCCTCCGCGAAGGATCATGGAGGGTGTCATACAAGGCGTCAATGTCGGAGGCAATTGTTCCGGTATCCCTACGGCACAAGGTTTCGTCTATTTTCATGACCGTTTCCGCGGCAAACCTCTCGTCTTTGTCGGTACCGTGGGTCTTATTCCGAGAAAATTGAACGGACGTTCCTCTACGGAAAAAGAGGCAAAGGCAGGCGACTACATTGTTATGGTTGGCGGGCGTGTCGGACAGGACGGCATTCATGGTGCAACGTTCTCATCCGAAGGGATGGATGCCGGCAGTCCGGCAACCGCTGTTCAGATCGGTGATCCGATAACGCAAAAGAAAATGAGCGATGCTATCGTCAAAGAAGCGCGCGACCTCGGTTTGTATAGCAGCATTACCGACAACGGCGCGGGCGGCATCTCATGTTCAGTCGCTGAAATGGCAAAGGAATGTAACGGATGCCATGTCGAGCTGGAGAAAGTTCCATTAAAATATCCCGGTCTTGAACCTTGGAAAATTTGGATATCCGAATCGCAGGAACGCATGACATTGTCCATTCCAAAAAAGAATTGGAAAAAGTTTTCCGAGCTGATGCAGAGGCGCGGCGTCGAAGCCACGGTCATCGGCACATTCACCAATTCCGGGAAATGTCTGGTGACCTGTGACAAAAAGACGATCATGGATGTCGAATTGGAATTTTTGCATAATGGTCTTCCAAAAAAACAGTTGGTTACAAAAGAAAGTAAGACCACGCACATGGAGCCGCCTGTTCAAACAACAAAGGATTTGAGCCCTGTTGTACTTTCTATGTTGAAGCGCCTTAACGTCACCAGTTATGAATTCATCTCCACTCAATATGACCATGAGGTTCAGGCGAGCTCGGTTTTGAAGCCATTGCAAGGACGAGGCAGAGTAAATGCAGATGCAGCAGTGCTCCGTCCAGTCTTGGATTCCAAAAAAGGAATCGTACTTTCCGCAGCTCTCGCTCCTACATATTCAGAAATTGATAGTTACAAAATGGCCGCATCCAGTATAGATAGTGCTATCC
>DHWH01000004.1:11039-11753 GCA_002413065.1 Patescibacteria group bacterium UBA5187 | reverse complement strand
AGATAGTGCTATCCGAGTAGCTGTTGCCGCCGGTGGAGATATGGACAACATGGCACTTTTAGATAATTTCTGTTGGTGCAGTTCCAATGATCCTGTACGACTTGGGCAATTAAAGAAAGCCGTGAAAGCCTGTTATGACTATTCGATCCTATATGGAACACCTCTTATTTCAGGCAAAGACAGTATGTTCAATGACTTCAAAGGATTTGATGCAAAAGGAAAGCCGATTGTCATTTCTATTCCTCCGACGCTTCTTATTTCAGCCATAGGAGTGATGAAAGAAGCCGCACAAGCGCACTCGATCGATTTCAAGTTTGCAGGAGATTCTATTTACATACTTGGCGATACATGTAATGAACTTGGCGGATCAGAATATTTCGCACATCTCAGTGAAAAAGATGGAAAAGAATACGTTGGGAATACCGCACCGGCAGTTGACGGGGAAAAGAATAAAAAACTATATCGCGCATTTTATACGTGCACATCCAAGGGATTGATAGCGAGCGCGATCAGTATTGGTCGTGGTGGTTTAGCCATAGCTCTCGCGAAGGCATCTATGGCAGGAAAGTTGGGCGCTGATGTTTCTCTTGTGAAGATCTCGAAACATACATCAGCCGATGATATGACATTGTTCTCTGAAAGTCAGGGAAGAATTCTCGTCAGTATTGCTCCACAAAATAAAGCCGCATTTGAAAAGGCGATGAAAGATATCTC
>DHWH01000004.1:0-10944 GCA_002413065.1 Patescibacteria group bacterium UBA5187 | reverse complement strand
TGCACACTGATCGGCAAGGTAACTGACGATCAGATGCTCAAAATACAAGGTCGCAGCAAGAAAGATATCGTGAACATCCGGGTTGCTCAGGCACTTACTGCGTACAAATCAACGTTGAAAAACTACTAACATGAAGACCTTGCATATAAAACCAAAAGTACTCGTATTTTCAGGATACGGCCTCAACTGTGAAGAAGAGACAAAATTCGCTTTTGAATTGGCAGGCGCATCGGCTGATATTGTCCACATCAATGATTTGATCGACGGCATTAAAAAAATAAAAAACTACGATATTCTCGCTTTCCCTGGAGGATTTTCATACGGTGACGATACCGGATCGGGGAAGGCATACGCCAACAAAGTGAGAAATCATCTTTCGAAAGACTTGGAACTTTTTGTCTCGCAACAAAAACTCGTGATAGGTATCTGTAACGGTTTTCAAATACTCACAAATTTGGGACTTTTGCCGGGTGCACTTACGCATAATGACGGCGCACGATATATCGACCGATGGGTTGATATCAAAGTTGAAACTCAACAAGGCGCCGAAAATAATAAAAATGGCCGCCCGAGTCCGTGGCTCAAAAATATGGGCACGATCTCTCTTCCGATCGCACACGGTGAAGGTAAATATTACGCCGATGCAAAAACACTTGCGGAGCTCAATAAGAAAGGAGCGATCGCTGCTCGCTACGCAAAAGGTGAAGCATGCGCATATTTAGACTTGCCATACAATCCAAATGGAGCTTTGGAAGACATTGCGGCAGTAACAAGTCATAACGGACGTGTCCTCGGTATGATGCCTCATCCTGAACGCGCATTATTCGTGACACAGCTGCCGAACTTCACATTTATCAGAGAACAAAGCAAACGAATTGGCAAGAAACTTCCTGAGCACGGACCTGGTTTCCAAATCTTCAAAAACGCGATAGACTATTTTCAGAAGTAAGAAGAATTGCTTCTAGAAAGGAGAACATCAATTGAAACGTATCATTAGTTCGGATTTTGACCGCACTATTGCGCAAACGTTCACGCCGAGACCGGGAGGAATCGGGGTTGTCGAAGCGTCGGCCCGAGCATTGGATCAATTGCTTGGATCAGATTTCGGCCACAGAGCGATGTGCAAGATCAGGGAACCACAACGGCTCGCGCCACGCGAACTCGTTGAACAGGCGATCAGATTGGGCAATAGGACTTCATTGATGAACTCCGCCCGATCTTTCATTGCCACGTGCAATGGATCACTTGAACAATATGTGCCTGTGGGCAAGGGAATTCCCTTGAAATGGAACGAAATGGATCCGTTTCCTGTGCTGACAGAGACATTTGTCAGGCTCAAGCTCAGTCATCTCATGGATCAAATTGGCGGAGCCTTCGATAGGGGTGATCTCTGGCCGCTACCTTGTCCGGGATTCCTTGAATTCTGGAAAGCGTTCCTCGAGTTGAAAACTGGGTCATGTGCAAAGGACGACATCCTCGACTTCGGAATCATCTCTTCGGGCCACGATAAGTTCATTGAACGCTGCTTCCATGTGTGGGGCGTCCAATGTACTGAACTCATGGTCACCGATGATGACATGCGCAGTGAGGCGTATGCAAAGTTTGCACCCGAAGAGAGGGCGAAGCCGCATCGAATGGTTTTCGATGCGCTGTGCAGAAAGTTGCCTCAGCCGGAATTCTTCCATGACCACTTGCACAAGAATGGAAACGCCGTTCATGTGGGCGACAGTTTGTGCGCCGACGGAGGTCTGGCAAAGAATCTGAACATTCCATTTGTATGGTTCGATCCACACGAGGAATTGACAGGATCCCCGCCGGACATTTTCCCTGTGACAGACTGGAAACAGCTTCTGCCGCTTTTGGAAAAGAAATCTCTGGCGATGTTGAGGAAAGGTCTGCCATTGTCACAGGTTCTTCGAACCATTTTAAATAATTAACGCCGCCAGTGGGATCCATACCACTGGCTTTTTTAATATTTCATTTATGTGATGTCCTATTAGGTTGTGTGGCATATTTTATTTTGTAGAGTAGAATAGGGATACGCTTTTATGAAATCCGACAACCTATGGTATGTCATAACGGGCTCGTCCTCATCAGGTAAAACAACCTTGGTTGCAGGTCTTGCGGCAAAGGGGCATCATGTCGTATACGAAACAGCCCGCGTCTATATCGATCAGGAAATGGCGAAAGGCAGAACTATTACGGATATCCGTTCAGACGAACAGGCTTTTCAGAAAAAAGCCCTGGAAATGAAAATTGAAATTGAAAAGAATCTACCGAAGAATGAGATCGTATTTCTTGATCGTGCCATTCCCGACACTATTGCATACGACAGGTTGTACAAGTATCCGCAAAATCCGCTTCTGACTGAAGCGTTGAAAACGTGCTCGTATAAAAAAGTGTTCCTGCTTGAACAACTGGCGTATGTAGTTGATTACGCACGCATTGAGACAAAAAAACAGCAGGATCAGCTTCATCACTATCTCAAGGAAGCCTATCAAGAACTCGGTTTTCAAATCGTCACGGTCCCTGTATTGCCACCGGAGGAAAGAATGCAGTTTATACTCGACAACTTATGAATAAAAAGACTGCGACACAGAAAACTATCGGCATTGTAGGAGGAGGACAGCTTGGCAGAATGCTTACGCAGGCTGCAAAGAAACTTGGTTTTCGTGTGATTGTGCTTGATCCGACACCCGACAGTCCCGCCGGACAGGTTGCGGACCTGCAGATCGTGAAAGATTTCAAGAGCGCCGAAGGAATCCGTGACATTGCCGCCGTATCGGATTTTATGACATTTGAAATAGAGTCTGCGAATGCCGAAGCTTTGGAAGAATTGGTCTCAAAGGGACACATGATCAATCCCTCCCCGCAGACACTTTCCATTATCAAGGATAAATTCGCTCAGAAACAATTTTTAATACAACATGATGTACCTGTTGCAGATTCCCGGTCGGTGACCGGTAAAGCCGACATTTTAAGAGCTATCGAGGACTTAAGCTTGCCCATACTGCTCAAAGCAAAGCGCGACGCATATGACGGCAGGGGAAATGCCTTAGTAAAAACCGAAGCCGATATCGAGGCGGCGATGAAGAAGCTCGGCGACAGGGAATTATATGTAGAAAAGTTCGTACCTTTTGTAAAAGAGCTCGCCGTAGTAGTTGCCCGCGGAATGGCTGGTGAAATAGTCGCGTATCCTCCAGTAGAAACTATTCACAAGAACAATATTTGCCATATCGTTTTATCCCCGGCACCAATAGATCCTGTCATTCTAGGGAAAGCGCAAGAACTAGCTGTGCGCATATTGTCGCATCTGAAAGGTGTGGGAGTTTTTGCAATTGAAATGTTCGTGGCGGCTGATGACAGCATCCTCGTAAATGAGATAGCTCCGCGCGTTCATAACTCCGGGCACCATACGATCGAAGGTCACAAGACTTCTCAATTCGAACAGCATATCCGCGCCATTACCGGAATGCCACTTGGAAAAGTGGAGCAACTCGCACCCGCGGCTGTGATGATAAATATTCTCGGCGAACGTGCCGGAATTGCCAAAATTCAGGGTATCGAAAACGTCCTTTCGATCCCTGGTGCCTCAATTCACGTATATGGTAAACTGGAAACACGTCCCGAGAGGAAAATGGGGCACATTACGATCATCGATTCTGATCTGGATTCTGCACTAGAGAAAGCCGAGCAAGCCCGCGCATATATTTCCATTTAATTACATTTATGAAACAAAATCTTGTAGGCATCATTATGGGATCAGATTCGGATTTGAGCGTCATGCAGGATGCTGCGGCGGTTTTGAAAGAGTTTGGCGTTCCATACGAAATAACCATCGTATCAGCACATCGTACGCCTGACAGGCTCGTCGAATACGCAACAACTGCCGAAACAAGAGGCCTCAAGGTCATCATTGCCGGCGCCGGAGGTGCGGCACATTTGCCCGGAATGACTGCAGCCATTACAGTTTTGCCGGTCATCGGCGTTCCTGTAAAAGGGAAGAATCTCGAAGGCATGGACTCGCTTCTTTCCATAGTTCAGATGCCGCCGGGTATTCCCGTGGCAACAGTTGCGATCAATGGTGCAAAAAATGCGGGACTTCTGGCCTTGAAGATACTAGCAATCGCTGACGCTTCACTCCGAGAAAAATTGGCCAAAGCCATGCTTGTTTTGAATCGAGAGGTCAAGGACAAGGCGCAGAAATTAGAAAAGATGGGTGCCGAGGAGTACGCAAAGGAATATTTAAAAACAAAATAATACTACCATGAGCACCGCATCGCAAAAAAAAGATCTATTCTCGAGACGGCGTTGATGTGGAAGAAGAATCTCTATTCAGCGCTTTTGCCGGTTCGGTATGCAAAGCAAGTTATACAAATTCTCCATTCGTCGACATACATGATTTTTCAGGGGGGAATTTCAGAGGCCCACGGCCATTTACATTGAAAAATCTGCCTGAAGGATATCTCATTGAGGCATCCACCGACGGCATCGGCACCAAAGGCGTCCTTATCGATGCCGCAAAAACACATGCATTGGCTGCGTATGACATCATTGCCATGACCGCAAGCGACATCACCAGATATGGAGGCGTACCACTCATTTTCATAAATGTATTCGATATTGTTTCCGTAGGAGAAGTCGGCGATGAAACCAGTGAGACGTACAAAAGCGTGCTTCGCGGACTTGGGAATGTGGCCAAGGAAGAACAGATCGTGCTTCTCAAAGGCGAAACTGCCCAGATGAGCGTATGTCTCGGATCAGAAATAGCTGATTCAAAGACCAAGCTCAACTGGTCGGGAACCATGATCGGCGCATATCATAAAGACAAGATGATCACTGGAAACACTGTCGCCGCCGGACAAGTGATCATTGCTCTCAAAGAAAATGGGTTCCGCTGCAATGGAATCAGTTCTGTTCGCAAAGCCTTCAGACAGAAATTTGGAAATGAATGGTGGAACAATGTTGAAGCCAAGGAAAGTATTCGACAGGCAGCAACGCCATCGGTTCTCTACGATCGACTGGTCAATACCTTGCACGGATGGTATGCGAAAGATTTCAAACCGGAAGTCGTTATACATTCTGTCGTGCATCTTTCAGGCGGCGCCCTCAAGGAGAAACTGGCAAAAGATATTCTTTTTCCCCGCGGATTATCTGCAGTTCTCGATAACCTGTGGGAACCGGCGGAAATTATGAAGAAATGTGCCGAATGGAGAGGTATCACCGATGATGAATTTTATGAGGTCTGGAATGGCGGACAGGGCATGTGCATCATTGTGGATGAAAAAGACGCAGATCATTGTTTGAAGCGTGCCAAAGAATTTGGTATTCAGGCTCAAGTCGCAGGAAAAATTTCCAAAGAAACTATTCCATCTATTTCCATTTCCTCAAAATTAACTCCTGGTAAAAATATCGTATATTCATAATTAACCATCATGACCACACTATCCGACACTGCCCGCGTGCTCAAAGGAACAGATTTCAAAAATCTGGGTGAAAGAAAAGTGGGAAAGGTTCGCGATATCTATATCCAAAAAGATAAAATAATTCTCGTTTCCACCGATCGGCATTCATCTTTCGATCGCATCATCGCCCATATTCCGCACAAAGGTCAGGTACTCAATCAGATAAGCGCCTTTTGGTTCGAGCAGACAAAGGATATTGTTCCGAACCACGTTCTCGATGTAGCGGATCCCAATGTATTGGTCGCACGAAAATGCAAAGCGCTTCCCATTGAAATGGTTGTACGCGGATATATCACAGGTGTAACAGATACATCCTTGTGGACACATTATCAAAAAGGACAAAGGGATTTTGGAGGGTTCGTACTGCCTGAAGGAATGAAGAAAAATCAGAAATTGGAAAAGCCCGTTTTGACGCCAACCACAAAATCAGACGAGCATGACAGGCCGGTAACGCCTGAACAAATCGTATCCGAAGGAATGCTTACGCAAAAACTCTGGGATGAAGTCGCTGACAAGGCAACCAAGCTGTTCATTCGCGGCCAAGAGATTGCGGAGAAAGCCGGGCTGATCCTCGTGGATACGAAATACGAGTTCGGGGTTGATGACGCAGGAATAGTAACTCTCATAGATGAGATCCATACGCCCGATTCTTCACGATATTGGCAAGGCGGAAGTTATGCCGAAAGATTCGCGAAGGGAGAAGATCCTGAATATTTTGACAAGGAATTCCTGCGCCTCTGGTTCAAAGAAAATTGCGATCCATACAATGATGCAGTGCTACCAGATGCGCCTCCCGAAATGGTAGCGGAGCTCTCGCGCAGATATATACAGGTATATGAACAGATTACGAACAAAAAATTCGCCCTTAATGTTGATAATGGGATTATAGAACGCATTACCAAAAATCTAGAATCCTATGTCTGCGCCTAATCATGCAACTCCATGCTTAATTCTATAAGTCCCATAGATGGCCGCTATGCAAAAGCGACGACAGAGTTAGCTGCCTATTTCAGCGAAGAAGCTTTGATCCGTTATCGAATCATTGTTGAAGGGGAATATCTGATTGCGTTGTCAGAAGAAAAGGGTATTGGACTGAGGAAGATCACTTCAGCGGAAAAAATGTTGGTACGAAATCTCTATACGATCGAGACAAAAGATGCCGAAGAAGTAAAAAAGATCGAAGCAACCACCAACCATGATGTTAAGGCCGTCGAATACTTCATAAAGGAACGTCTGCAACACACCTCTCTCAAAGATGCTATTGAGTGGACGCATTTTGCCACAACTTCAGAGGATACGAATAATCTGGCATACGCCCTGATGCTTTCCGAAGCATTAAAGAATGTCATTATCCCGCATCTCAAAAAAGTTTTGGCCGCAATAGATGCATTGGCTCTTTCATATCAAAAAGTTCCCATGCTTGCCCGCACACACGGACAAAGCGCTTCTCCGACGACGCTGGGAAAAGAATTTAAAGTTTTCGCTTCACGCCTTGAGAGGCAAGTACAGCAGCTCGCGACATACAAAGTTCTTGCGAAACTGAATGGTGCGACCGGAAATTACAACGCACACGTTGTCGCATATCCGAACATACAATGGCCGGCATTTACAAAAAATTTCATCGAGCATTTGTCTTCATTCAGAAAAGTAAAATTGGAGGCAAACCTGGTTACTACACAGATAGAATCCCACGATACCTACGCCGAACTCTTTGACATGATGCGACGCATCAACACTATTCTGATTGATTTTGATCAAGATATCTGGAGATATGTCAGCGATCATTGGATGATCCAAAAACCCAAGGATGGCGAGGTCGGTTCATCGACGATGCCTCACAAGGTCAATCCTATCGATTTTGAGAACAGTGAAGGCAATCTCGGGCTGGCAAATGCTCTCTTTACATACTTCAGCACCAAGCTGCCCATTTCGCGCCTTCAGCGTGATCTGACCGATTCCACAATCGAAAGAAATTTCGGCAGTGCTTTTGCATACAGTCTGATCGCGTACAAATCCACTCTCAAAGGCCTCGGTAAGATGAGCGCCAACGAACCAGGTATTACCGAAGAGTTGGAAAATCATCAGGAGGTCGTGGCGGAAGGAATACAAACCATTTTGCGCAGGGAAGGCGTTGAACTTCCGTATGAAAAGTTGAAGGCTCCGACACGCGGCAAGAAAGTGACACGAAAAGATCTGGACGCGTTCATTGCAAAATTGCCGGTCACCGAAAAAATAAAGAAGGAATTGCGTAAGATCACTCCTCAAAATTATATTGGAATTGCGGATAGGTTGTGCGGGATGTAATACTTAATGGGCAATAAAAAAACCGGCGAACCGGTTTGGATTGCTGCATTCATTAATGCCTATTCTGCACACCACTGTGCAAATTCGAATCTTAATGAAGCTCTTTTTTCAATAGGCGCAGACTTCCATGAATCAAGCAGTGTAACGAGAGCTGCTTGTGTCTGAGGGTTGCTGTCATAACCAAGTCGGAAAATCTCGTCATCAGGATCCGGAAAATCCGATATGATAAGATTGTCGCAAACTTCCTGGTAAGTCTTTTTTCCGACATTCGGGAGCTTTTTATATCCCGTACCACAATGAGTGATGTGCCACAGGTAAAATCCATAAACCGTTTTGGTTGTTGGAATGGCGTTCAGAAATCTGGACGCTCGTGCGGACCATCTGCCCGAAGTGTCAAGAATAAACATTAAAGATTCATTCATACGTCAATCATTTGAATTATATTTGGAGCTTAGGTTTATTTTAGATTAGCATACCCAGTAATTATTGCTACAGTCACTCCTGTTGATTACCCCGAAGATTGTACGCTATACTTCACCTATGAAAAAAGTAATTGTAATCACGGGAGGTTCGGACGGATTCGGCAAGGCTGTGGCTCAGAATCTCCGCAACGACTTCACTGTCGTCATTCTTGGCAGAGAAAAGAACAAAACTGAAAAAGTAGCTCGCGAAATAGGAGTTGATTTCGTCGTGGCGGATATTACCGACCCGAGGCAAGTCAAACAAGCCATCGAATCGGTAGTTTCCAAATATGCCCAGATCGATGTGCTTGTGAACAACGCCGGCGTCTGGATCCAGGGCCTTCTCGAAGAGAATGACGACGCCCGAATCAGAGATACCTTGGATGTGAATGTGTACGGAACAATTCTGGTGACAAAATATGCCGTTCCTTTCATGAAATCCCAAAGAACAGGGAAGATCATCAAAGTGATCTCGCAGGCAGGACTCAATAAAAAAGCCGAACGTTCGGTGTACAATGCGTCGAAGTGGGCATTGACCGGCTTCACAAAATCTCTCCAACTGGAACTCGGCATACATGGCATTTCCGTCTGCGGCTTCTATCCGGGTGCCATGAAAACATCTTTTTTCAGCAAGGCCGGAATCGAAAAAGACACGAAAAATTATATGAATCCTGACGAAGTGGCAAAATCAGTGCGTTTCATCATAGAAGCACCCGATAATTTGGATATCCCCGAATTCGGAATACAGCCCATTGAGTAACCAGTACGGCTATTTCTAGGCCGTTATTTCTGTCAGATATACCTGCTTAAATCGTCACTATATAGGTCGGTATTATTAGCATTACATGTTAACTACACGAAACTATGAAAAAATTAACATATACGACTGCTGGCGCGGTCATGCTTATTTCAACGATTTTAGGCCCAATAAGCGTATTCGCGCAGCAACAGGCTACGATGCCCGCCCTGTACGATCAATCCGGAAACCAAGTCAATAATGGAAACACTTCTGTACCCGCCGGATACTATTATTTGCAACCGGGAGGTCAGATGAATTCGCGAGTTTACTACTTGGGAAATGGCACGTACTACAACCCTTCAACAGGAATGTACGGTGGAAGCATCAATAACCCGAGCGGCAAAAGCGGTGTTCCACTAGGCTATAGTGAAGCAGTATTGGCTGTAAATGCTCCGGGAGTTCCCAATACCGGAACAGGCGGTGATGCATTCTACACATGGATGATGCTTATCGTCTCCGGAATTGTCGCTATCGCAGGCGTAATATACGCGGCGATAGCCGGACACGGTACTCGGTTCGAATAAAATAGTATATCTATTCAATGTATAAAAAAATCGGCTGCACCCAATGGATGCAGCCGACGCGTTAATTATCAATCTTGGAACGATTATGCACTTGCCGGACCGTTACCTCCAACGGGACGGGGAGTAGCAACAACTGGTTCTTCCAATTTCGCCGCAGGTGCTGCGATCGGACCGAGCATGGTCATAAGTTTCGCCGGATCCATTTTCAGGAAACTGAGCAATCCCGACACATCAATGCCTCGCGCTTTCGCTTGGACAAAGAAGTCCGTAACCATTTTCGGAATCATTCCGCTCACGGCACTAATGCCCCTTTCCGCGCCACCGTTACCACCCAGGTCGGTGATCGTGATGCTGTCGATCTTCTCGACAGACTTACCAAGATTGCCGAAGATCGCATCCGCAATCTTGGCACCTGCATCGCCTCCTTTTTCGAAAAGAAGCGGCAACCTGTCGAGAATAAGCATTAACTGGCCTTGTTCCGACAACTTCTGCAAGGCTTCGGCCATCCTCAGCGTACCTTCGGCTTCTGCTGTTTTCGAAGCGCGAATACCTTCAGCCGTCGCAAGCAATACCGCTTTTTGACCTTCAGCGCCAGCAAGGGCAATAGCCTTGTCGCCGTCCGCCGTCGCAATCTTCGTCTTCCGTGTCGCTTCGGCTTGCGCTCCAGCAACCGTTTGCAATTTCTGAGCTTCGCCTTCACCACTGAGAACCGTAGCGTTCTTCGCGCCTTCGGCAGTCAGTTTTTGCGTTTCCGCATCGAGCTCAGCAACGTTTTTGCGGGTTTCGGCCAAAATGCGTTCTGCATTTTGTTGCCCAGTAGCCTTGATCGACGCAGCTTGTGCCTGTGCTTCGGCTTCGACGATCACGGTCGCTTGCAGTTCTTGCTTTTTGCGTTTCGCTTCTTCTTCCTGCACCTTGGCTTGAGCTTCCGCAGACTTCTGATCGCGCTCAGCCTGAAGAATGTTCAGGNNCCCCCCCGCCATATCAGCCTCTGCAGTCGCAGCGGCTGTTGCTTTTCTGAACTCCGCCACTTGGATATCGCGATTCTTTTGTGCCAATTTGGTCTTGGCATCGTTATCCGCCTCAGCCTCAGAGGCCAGACGAGTCGCGGCCGAAGTTTTGACTTTTGTCTCGCGTTCGGCTTCCGCAGTAGCGATGTTTGCATCCCGTTTGGCTTCGGCAACAGCTTGTTTACCGAGCGCGTCGATGTAACCTTCGTTGTCGCGAACATCCTGAACAACCAATGTCAGGATCTTGATACCCATGCGGGCAAGTTCCTGCGAGCATTCCTTCAGAACAGCTTCATTGAATGTTGAGCGCTCGCGAAGCAATTGCTCAACATCGAGACTGCCGACGATGGATCGCAGGTGACCACGCAGGATTCCCTGAAT
>DHWH01000007.1:37145-37383 GCA_002413065.1 Patescibacteria group bacterium UBA5187 | reverse complement strand
CAAACAGCTCGACAATCAGCTTATCGAAATAAATGCCGCCCTCGAGCGGATTGTAAATGGAACATTTGGAGCATGTGAGACATGCGGAGAGCCTATCGAAAGAGAGCGTTTGGAAGCAAATCCATCATCCCGTATTTCCATCAAGCACGGCCATTAGACTCAACGTAGGAAATGAAATTAAAAAAACCGGCATATGTCCGGTTTTTTTAATTTGAACCTTTTTTTATCAGGATTTTAA
>DHWH01000007.1:17275-37102 GCA_002413065.1 Patescibacteria group bacterium UBA5187 | reverse complement strand
TTTTATCTGGAATTTATCTCGACCAAGTAAGATATCTGCATGAGTATCGCAAAATCCTACAGCGCCCAATTAATAGGGCTACAATCCGAAATCGTAACCATCGAAGTTGATATCTCACATGGCCTGCATGCATTTTCTGTGGTCGGACTCGGCGATAGGGCAGTGGAAGAATCAAAAGACCGCATCGCGGCCGCGATAAAAAATACAGGCTACACATCGCCCAAACAAAAAAATCAAAAAGTGGTCATCTCGCTTGCTCCTGCCGATGTTCGCAAGGAAGGTCCGTCATTCGATCTCGCTATGGCCCTCACATATCTCAAAGCTACCAGCGATATCGATTTTAATTCCGATAAAAAAATATTTTTGGGAGAATTGTCACTTGAGGGAAAAGTTCGCCGCGTAAGCGGATTGTTGCTTATCGTATGTCAGGCTCGGGCACATGGGTTTACAGAAGCGTTCGTACCCTATGAAAATGCTTCCGAGGTTTCACTGGCGCAAGGCATAGATATATATGTGGTTTCATCTTTGAAAGAGGTAATCGCCCATGTAACAGGAACAAAAAAATGTGAACCATTGCCAGCGCTCACTTCGATACCCATACCCGAACCGCCGCCGGCAATAAACGTGAGCCTTATCCGGGGCAATGAAACTGCCAAAAGAGGTCTTGAGATTGCCGCTGCAGGAGCACACAATGTAATCATGTGCGGACCGCCCGGAACAGGGAAAACTATGCTGGCACAAAGTTTTTCTTCAATACTTCCTCCTTTGTCCTACGAACAATCAGTAGAGGTCACTGGCATACATTCTGCTGCGCGCGTCTTGAAAGAAGGAATGCTAGTCTATCCTCCATTCAGAGCACCACATCATACGGCTTCATACCCATCGATAGTTGGCGGAGGGGGTTTTCCAAAACCGGGAGAGATAACTTTAGCTCATCGCGGCGTTTTATTTCTGGACGAGTTCCCGGAATTCAGCCGCGAGGTCATCGAGGCTCTGCGACAGCCACTGGAAGAGAGAAAAATTACCATTTCCCGGGCGCGCGGCGTGGTAACATTTCCCGCACAATGCATTCTCATAGCTTCGATGAATCCCTGTCCCTGCGGCAAAGGAAAAGATAACGGCTGCACATGCGTGCCGCATACTCTGGAAATATACAACCGCAAAATGTCCGGACCCATCATGGACCGGCTCGATGTATGGCTCAATGTGCATAAGATAGATTATGAAAAACTTGCCCAAAAAAGATCGGTTGCGGAAACATCTGCGGATGTACGGAAACGAGTCATGGCTGCGCGCATGCGGCAGAGCACCCGTTTCAAATTTCACAAAATCGCAAAGTGCTACAACGGAGAAATGAGTGCGGGGGATATAGAAATATGCATCCAGATGAGCGATGGCGCACGATCCCTCCTGACTTCATGCGCCAAAAAGTTTGAATTATCCGGACGAGCGTTCCACCGCGTAATAAAAGTCGCGCAAACAATAGCTGATTTGGGAGAAAAGGAAGTTATTCAGGAAGAGCACATACTGGAAGCGTTGCAATACAGACAGAAAAGTTCCTAAAAAGGATTCTGTGCGCCACGGATTTCGAAGTGAAGATGAGGTCCTGTACTAAGGCCCGTATTACCGCTATAACCTATCCGCTCACTCTGTGATACTTGTTCTCCGATACTAACCGTTCCTTTTGACATATGAGCATAGAGTGTCTGTGTGCCATTCGGATGCGAAATAACAATGTAGTTTCCATAACCGCCGTTCCAAGCTCCGTTCATTTTACTGATGATTACCGTACCGGCCGCTGAGGCAATAATAGGAGTTCCGACAGGTGCCCCGAAATCAATTCCATTATGTCCATGGAGACCCTGGGTTTTGACACCGTTCACAACAGGGCGGATGAAATATCCGGGTAAAGCGGGCCAATTCCAGCCATCCAACAAAGGTTCGTTCGGTGCTTTGGTAATTTTGCGCGATCCTGAAACGTTTTGCGTCGGCAGCGGAGTGGATACTTCGGCATCAGGGATAATGATAGTCTGTCCCGCAATCAGTGCCGACGACAGAGTCAAATCGTTATAATTCAGGATATCAGTGCTATCCGCATGATATTTAAGAGCAATTGCTTTGAGCGTGTCTCCTTTCTTTATTGTGTATGTAATGCCCGAAATAGGAAGAACAACCAATGTCTGACCGGCGCGAAGAACGGATTTTCCAGTAAGATCGTTCGCCCACAAAATAGTGCTGACGGAAACATTGAACATTTTTGCCACACCCGAGATCGTATCTCCTTCGCGAACTATATACGTACTGATCTCCGTATTGCTGATATCAGTACTCGTGGCATTATTTCCGGCCAGATCAGCGACCAATGTCTCACCTCCGTCTACAGGAACAATCTCAAATGATTTATTCGGGTTTGGATCCTGATTTGTTGCCGCCGTAAGGATGGCTAGAGTCTGTGAATTGGCACTGTGCGGCATACGGTTTATGCTCGCTGAAACCTGCTCGCTTCCGATAAGGGTAGACATGAAAGAAAAGAGACCTGCATGAGCGGTCTCCGAGAACGTAAATACTATTAAAATTGAACTCATAAAAACAGCGGTCCAGACAAGGAGACGCTTTGGGAGTGAGCTATATGGGGTTGTTTTCTGAGATCGTGATTTCATAACGAATTTACCAATTCCGCAAGTCAATCGGACTGTCATTGCGTCGTCATCTGGTATGTACCTTATCAAATATATGGCTTTACAGAGCCATATATTTGAACTTAGTTTCAAGGTGACCTATGTAGGTTATCAGGTGTCTAGGTATTGTCAATCAAAGCTATGCACAGCTAAGGAGACACCTACACAACGTGCAGGGAACACTAACCCATAGCAGATTATGTTGACATATAGTAAATAAATGTGATTATTTTTAATAATTAAAAAACTGCAGGGAGAATGTACTCCTGCAGTCGAGACCTTGTTGAAAACAATCGCGATGAGCCCGCCCAGTTAATGGGTCGTGGGAACGGATTTCAAAAAGGCACAGCGGACCTTTTGTTGTTGCAACATCCACTGATGAATTGAATGGTCGTACTCAGCCGTATGGCCGAAAACTTTGATCGCAAGGGCTTCTCGTGTCATTTCATCAACCGCACCATTAGCCCTGATTTGCTGGATCACTACATCATAATCGACAGGATCAACGACCACTGTTACGGATGCCGCATTTTTTGCAGCCGCACGCAACATTGAAGGACCGCCGACGTCGATGTTTTCAATCCCGGGCTTTTGGCTGAACTTGTAGAGATTGACGACGACGAGGTCGAGAAGTCCAATTCCGTGCTGTGACGCGGCATCCAGATCAGCGGGAATCTCACGATTTGCAAGAATTCCGCCAAAAATATTGGGGTGGAGCGTTTTGAGGCGACCCCCCATCATTTCGGGAAAACCGGTAATCGTTTCGACAAGCGTACATGTGACGCCGCCTTCGGCCAAGGCTTTTGCCGTACCCCCGGTAGAAACAATTTCGATACCCAGTGCAGCCAGTTGTCTGGCAAGTTCAACGATGCCCATCTTATCCGTTACGGACAATAATGCCCTTTTTATTTCAGTACTCATAATATTTAGTTTTATTTTCGCGAGAGCGTGTTTGCTCTGTTTGTACACTAGCACGAACACTTTTTAGGTCAATGTTACGGAAAACTGTCCGTGATCGCATTCTTCCTGTAAACTACCCCCATGTCATCACTCAATGAAGCCCAACAACGCGGCGTTGAAACCGCCAATGGTCCAGTACTCATCATCGCCGGAGCGGGCGCGGGCAAAACGCGAGTCATCACGCATCGAATACTTAATCTTATTAAAAATGGCGTAGCTCCGGGCTCTATTCTAGCAATTACCTTCACGAATAAAGCAGCGAAGGAAATGCGCGAAAGGGTGCATGCCTTGCTAACCGAAGATACCGGACTCAATTTGCCCATTTCCATGCACGAGAGACCATTCGTGAGTACTTTTCACGCCTTGGGTGTCCACATCATTCGGGAAAATGCCGCGCTTCTGGGTTTGACGCGTCACTTCACAATTTTCGACCGGTCGGATTCGCGCCGGGCAATCAAAGAAGCCATGAGTCAGGTTTTCGTTGATCCAAAAAAGTTTGAACCGGGAATAGTTCTGAATATGATCTCGCGCGCAAAAGGCGAGGGAATCGGGCATCTCGAATATGCCGATCACGCAAAAGAGTATACGGAGGAAACGGTCGCGCAGGTCTGGGAAAAATACGATGCCATTCTGGCAAAAGAAAAAGCGCTCGATTTCGATGACCTGCTTTTAAAAACTGCCAAACTGCTCGAAACGCATGAAAAAATCCGGATGCATTACAGTTCGATCTGGAAATATGTCCATGTCGATGAATACCAGGACACGAATCGGGTCCAATATAAAATTACGAAATATCTGGCGGAAGCCCATAGGAATATCTGCGTGGTCGGGGATGCCGATCAGAACATTTACAGCTGGCGCGGAGCTACGATCGAAAATATAATGAATTTTGAAAAAGATTATCCCGAAGCGATCGTCATCACGCTCGAAAAAAATTACCGGTCGACAAAAACGATCCTTGCCGCGGCAAACAATATCATTGAAAAAAACCGCAACCGCAAAAAAAAGACGCTCTATACGGACAATGACGCCGGTGAAAAAATTTCTTTGACTGCCTCGTACACCGAGAATGAAGAAGCGCGTGTCATCGCCGATACAACACGATCCCTCATAGACAAAGGCGTATCAGCCCGCACTATAGCCGTTCTGTACAGAACCAATTTCCAGTCACGCGTGCTTGAAGAGCTGTTCATTAAAAAAAATATTCCATATCAGCTCGTCGGCGTGCGCTTTTTTGAACGAAAAGAAATCAAGGATGTACTTTCATATATCCGCGCATCCCTCAATCGTGATTCGTGGAGCGATATCGGAAGGATAATAAATGTGCCCGTCAGAGGCATAGGCAAAGCTACCATAGCCAAGATCATGTCCGGAAAAGAAGAACTGCTGCCAGCCGCCACAAAAGCCAAAGTTGCCAATTTCTGGAAACTGCTGGCGGACATTCGCACTGAGCTGCTCGAAAAGAAACCATCGGAAGCTGTTAAATTCGTTATCCAGGAAACAGGCATTGAACGGACGCTTCGCGAAGGGGACAGCGAGGACGAAGAACGCCTGCTCAACATCCGTGAACTCGTCTCCGTTGCAACCCAGTACGATCATCTGCCGCCAGAGGAAGGAATCGAAGCGCTTCTATCGAATGCCGCAC
This sequence comes from Patescibacteria group bacterium UBA5187, assembly GCA_002413065.1. GTDB lineage: Bacteria > Patescibacteriota > Minisyncoccia > Phycocordibacterales > PALSA-1337 > C7867-002. The sequence goes on along the minus strand of DHWH01000007.1, from coordinate 31,819 downwards.
TGGCTACCGATCAGGATGATCTTGTTAAAAATGAGGACGCGGCAAAATTGATGACTGTTCACGCTTCGAAAGGCCTTGAGTTTGATTATGTTTTCATCGCCGGAATGGAACAAAACCTATTTCCTTTCAAGCACATGGACGAAAATGACATCAATGAGATGGAAGAGGAGGAAGAGCGACGCCTCTTTTATGTAGCCCTGACTCGTGCTAAAAAGAAGGTGTACTTGAGTTATAGTATGATCCGAACGGTATATGGCGCACAACGAATAAATGCACCTTCGGAATTTATCGAGGATATTCCAAAAGATCTCATCGAGGACCAGCTGCCAGAAAAGCCGAGCGGTGCAAAAGCCTTATTTATTGATTTCTAAAAATGATTCCCGTATCTTCTAAAGAATAATTCATGCAACTTTTCGCAAAAAAATCATTGGGCCAGCATTTCCTGCATTCAAGGCACGTGCTTGAACAGATCATTTCGGCTGCACATGTGGAAAAAAATGAAGTCGTGCTGGAAATCGGCCCGGGAACAGGTTTTCTGACACGGGCATTGCTCGATGCCGGAGCACATGTGATCGCCGTTGAAAAAGATGATCGCGCCTATGAATTACTGGAAGAAAAATGTGCCAAAGAAATTTCCGAAGGTCGATTGCATCTCATTCGTGGAGATATCCTGACGCTTACTCTTTCTGACACCTCCAAAGGTTCACTTACTCAGGCACTTTCTGACGGCAATTACGCCCTCGTAGCCAATATCCCGTATTACATAACCGGTGCCATTCTTGAAAAATTCCTCGAGCACGAACCGCGTCCGAATCGCATGGTTCTCTTGGTCCAGAAAGAGGTTGCGACCAGAATTATGGCACATGATGGAAAAGAAAGCATTTTATCCATATCCGTGAAGGCATTCGGCACTCCGAAAGTGATCGCGACCGTTTCACGAGGGGCTTTTACTCCGCCGCCAACGGTTGATTCCGCAATTTTGCAGATAAAAGACATCTCCGGAAAACGTTTCCTCGAAAAAAATAGCGCGATTCTGAAGTTTTTTGAAATGATTCATGCAGGATTTGCCCATAAGCGGAAGTTGCTGCGAAGAAATCTTGAATCCGTAACCGATTCAAAGAATATTTCTGAAATATGGGAAAAAGCCAGTATCGAGGACAAAATCCGAGCTGAAGATGTAACCCTCGATCAATGGTTTGAAATATGCGCACATTTGTAGTGCGCACACCTATAAGCGCAGCTGTGACTGGCGGGGAAAAATGATATCATGTGACTGTACATCATATGGATCAAGGAAATCACAAAAAAACAGTATTCGCATGCATCATCTTATTGATACTCCTCGGCATCATCATTTGGATTTTTTATCCCCGCTCACATACGCCAGCAAATAATCCCGACCTATCCAGCAATGGATTTTCTCCTTTTGATAGGACTGAATTGAATACTTCAAGTGAAGTACAGAATATTACATATGCCAGGACTGCCAGTACGTCGTCGGCAGTACGTCCTGCTACGTCGCAATATACGTCTGCACCTTACACCCCGGCACGCGCACCATCGCCTACGCCAAGCTCCTTCTATCAAAACCAGATACCTCGAACTGCTTTCAGTTTTCCACCCGCACGATCCTCACAGCCTGCGGAATCTCAAGAACCTGACACATCGGGATACAAGTACGATACGCAAGGACAATTGATCAGTTACTCCACCTCGACACAAAGCCAAACATCAAAAGGAACCAGTGGAACTGAAACCAAGACGAGCATCATTGACTTGGATCGCCAAATCTTTGGGTATGTAAGCGGTTTAGGCTGGACTCAGCTTCTCGGAGAACAGGGAACCCAGATATTTAATATGCTCTACGCCACAACACCACAAGGTACGACAAATGCGACTCTAGGAAAACTTGTAGGAATAGGTGGAAGCGGAGGAGGGGGTGGAGGTATGGGCGGGGGAGGTTTTGGGGGTGGAGGAGGGGGTGCGGCCCAAACCTTCGGCGGCAGAGTCAGCCGAGTCACATACTGCACATGCAGCGCATCTTCAATGCTTGACATAGATGATGTTCGTGGACAAACGACTTCGCTTATTTATCAGCCGGGAGCAAGCAGACTCTATTCTGATTTTAATGTAAACGGCACGGGTCAAAATGTACTCGGAGATTATACAGCCGGCGGCCAGTGCATGGTTTATCATGGTGAAGATTGTTCTTCCGAGGGAAGCCCGAGCGGTACTATCACTCAAATCGGCACTTCGGCACAATAATGAACAGTAACGAAAGCGGACTGTCCACAGTTTCCAAGAGAAAGCCTTGATTTTTTGCTATAATTTGAGTTGTATGGCTTTCTCCTACCCACGCAAACAAACCTTCATCATTTTTTTGGTTTGTATATTGGCAGTTGGCATAGCAATATGCTACGTATTCGGATATTTTTCCGTTTCTAATACCACTTCAAAGGATACTGCCGTTGCAATAATGCCCGCAATAAGCGGAGTCGCGCCGTTAAGCACGAGCACCGACTGGCAAAAACAATTTTTCCAGAATGCTTCTACGACTGCATTCAAGGCAAGTAAAAAAAATGCCGCGTCCGGCTCCGAAGAACCCCTGACCGCAACGGATCTTTTGGGAAGGGAGTTTTTTGCAAAGTACATGCAGATGCGCCAGGCAAATCTCACGACCGATCCGGCAACCATCAATGCAGTGACAGATCAGCTCGTCAATGACAGTGTCGGATCCGTACAGCCGCCGCAAGCATTCACGATCACACGCATCCACATAACGGATTCTGCCGATAGTGCTTCATTGCAATCGTATGCAGAATCCATTCTTTCAATCCTGCACTCGTACATCCCCGATGAAACGGCCAACGAAGCAGTCATCGCCCAACAGGCTTTGAACAACAATGACATGGCTCAATTAAAAAAAATTGACCCGCTCATAAAAAATTACCAATCTGCCATTACGGCACTTCTCACTATGTCGGTACCGCGGCCGGTTTCGGAATACCATCTCAACCTTGCGAATGGGATGCAGATCGCCCTTTTCAATGCGCGGGCATTCCGCAAGGCAGACGTGGATCCGGTCAGTGCAATGGCGGCTCTCAGTCTGGAAATGGCAGGGCTTCAAACAATGAATGATGCGCTGAAGGGCATTAAGGACTATTTCATTAACCAAGGGGTATCTTTCAGTAAATAATCATCATGTTCATCACATACAAAAAAACAACAAGGATCATCTGTACGATATGCCTTATCGCATTTATTTTTTCGAGCACGGCTTTGCGACCTCTTTCCGTTCAGGCGCAAGGTCAGGACGTCCCGATAGGAACTGATTTCGACTTCAACAATATCATGACTCACCTGAAGGATTTCGTTCTCGACAATCTCGCGGAGACGATTGCCAAACAAATTTTGCATCAGATGACCTTGAGCATCGTGAACTGGATCAATTCCGGTTTCGAAGGCAATCCTTCATTCCTGACAAATCCTGAAGGATTCTTTTTGGATGCCGCTGACCAGATCACGGGAGCTTTTCTGGACACAAGTGGCCCTTTGTCCAGATTATGTTCGCCATTTTCAATAGATATACGCCTTTCATTGGCGTTGAACCAGACCAAACTTAGCAATGACCGCTATAGATGTACATTAAATACGATTATCAAGAATGTAGAAAATCTTCCTAAGAACATATCCGTGAATGGACGGAGTATAGAAGGATTTATGGGCGGTGACTTTTCACAAGGAGGATGGCCGGCTTTCATAGCGCTTACGACAGAACCTCAAAACAATCCGACTGGCGCATATCTCCAGGCAAAAAGTGACCTTAATGGCCGCATATACGCCAAACAAAATGCCATTCATGCGGATCTGCAGATGGGTAGTGGGTTCCTTTCACGAAACAGCTGCAAAGATGTAACCGAAGCTATAACGAGCGGCAATACGGGCGACTTGGGACTCAGCCTCAATGAGGAGAATCAGCTCAGATCAGACAGCTTCGGAAATCAAAATCTCGCTCTTCAAAAAACAAATGCCGGAGAAAGCACGTATATTCAAAAACAAGTTTCCTACAATGATGACGGGAGTGTAGAAACATTGAAATACCAGAGCTGCGAAACGCAAACCCCGGGATCAGTCTTGGCCGGCAGTCTGCAAAAAGCAGTTGACAGTCCGATCGTTGAAGCTGAACTTGCCAATGACATAAATGCGATTCTGAATGCCATGGTTTCACAGATGATAACTCAGATGCTAAGCCAGGGATTGAAAAGTTTGAGCCATGGCTCCAATGGGACACCGTCGTACACAAATCGGGTCATCAACAACATCAATCAGCAGACAAACAACACTATCCAGCGCGGCAACGCACAAGCTGCGAATGTCGTGAATGCGCCGGCAAGCACTACACTGAATAAATATAAGGCATATTATGATCAGGCTGTTACTCTCATTACAAAAAATAAAACCCACTTTGAAAGTGCGCGTACGTGCTTCGTTTCCAAGATCGCTTCCACCACATCCCTCTCTACATATCAAAGAATGTACGGAGAAAATCAGATATCCGGCATAGACACATATGTAGCGGCAAACATACGTCCGGCTCTTGCGGATCTAACCTCCAAGCAAACAAATGCGCTCAATCTGCAATTACAATTGGCAAGTTCGACCAATGCTGCTACGCACTATGTCGCTACGAGCACACAGGATCTGCAAGCCCAAATCAGCGCATATCAGAATGCCCTTAGAATTTCGATCACCTCAAGCCTGAACGCGGCAGGGGGATTGACTGCGGCCCAGACAGACCTCCAGAAAGCAAAGACGGATTCCGCCAAGTTCAGCACGGAATCCACACGTTATCTCGATTCTTGTGCGGGTTTCCCAAATAACGCGACTCAGTACTCAACACAAACACCTTAAATGAAACGTTACGTCCCACATATTATTGTTATCGCACTCTTAGTTATAGCTACTATAACTTTGACGGGGCATTTCACGTTGGCTCAGGCACCCGCAGGAACAGGCGGCGGAAATACGAATCTATTCGGTCTGAACATCTATGACTTTATCGCCGAAGCAATTGCAAATACGGTCCAGAGCTTACAGCAACTTGCAAGTTGGTTTGTAGCGTTGGCAGGATTTTTGCTCAACTATTCTATAGGATTAACCCTTAAAATCCACGACTTCGTAAACGCCACCCCGGCAATATTCCAAACATGGAAAGCTATCCGCGATATCTCAGGAATGTTCATCATCTTTTTCCTGCTTTATGCGGCGATCCAAATGATCATTGGCCAGAAACCTGGGTTTGGAAAGCTTATAAAGGATATCGTCATGGCCGGGGTACTGATCAACTTCAGCTTCTTCGTAGCAGGATTAGGCATCGATGTATCCAACATTATTTCTGTTCAACTTTACAATGCAATTGCTCCGGCAAATGAATTCAACATGGGAGGATTGAACCCAAGCAACATTCAATCAACATGGAAAGACGGCGGCCTATCGGATATCTTCATGAAGTCTTTGCGCGTTACAAGCCTCTACAGTAACAGCAACGGACTGACCTCGGTCAAAATACTCCTCATAGGAGCGACTTCGATTATCATAATGATAACAGCTGCCTTGAGTTTTATGCTGGCCGCCGCGGCATTCATCATCCGATTTGTCATTTTGCTTTTTCTTTTGGCATTCTCGCCTGTGCTCTTCGCTTCATATGTCATTCCGAATGTCGGGGAGGGGAACTACGGAAAGGATTGGCTTGGAGTTTACAAAAGCATGCTGGTATTCATGCCGGTATATCTGCTTCTCATGTATCTCTCACTGAGCATACTCACGCAAAGCACCTTCTTCACAAGCGGATTTACCGGTTCTCTTGCCGGGGATCATTGGTATGAACAGCTTATCGTACTCGGAGTAAACTCCTGGATAGTAATATTCCTCCTCAATGTTCCTTTGCTTGCGGCGATCAAAATAGGCGGAGCAGCAACAAAGTGGATTGATCCAAAAAAATTCGGAGCTCATGCTATTTGGAAGGGGGTTGCTGGGTTTACCGGAAGAAATACTCTTGGAGCGGCAGCATACAGTGCTAAAGAAAGCCAAATGTTTAAAAGTCTCGCCGCAAAAAATCCTAACCTTGGTGTTCTTGCAAATGCCGGACTATCGAAGGTGGCTAAGGGCGGCTTCCTTGGAAAAGCAGGCGGCTATGAGGGCGTACTGAGTGCCGACAAGAAAGCGCTTGAAGCTATGCATAAGCAAATAGGTGAGGTTGATAGAAGCAAATACAAGACTCAGGAAGAGTTCGATGAAGCAGAAAAAGAAGCTAAGAGAAATCAAAAAGCATTCCGTTCCAACCTTGAGACTTCCGTCATTGGAAAAATGATCAGCAGCCGAGCGAACCAGCAAAGCGGCGCAAAACTCAATAAGGATGCCAAAAAGAAGGAAGATGACGAAGCTAAAAAAGAAAAAATAAAGAAAGCAGACAAAGATATCAAAAAAGTAAACACGAGTATAGATATCACTAACAAATCGATTGAAAAACTTAAAAAAGAAGCGGGGGAGTCATCATCAGATTTTGAGTCGCAAAAGGCAGATCAATTGAGAGTCCTGGGGGAGCAGATTCAAAATGCCCAAAAGCAAATGACTGATCCTGATGCGCAAATAAAACAATACCAGGAAAAAATGGAGCAGGAGAGAGTCAAAATGTCAGGAGTGATGCCGGCGGCGAGAGGCGCGTATCAGAAGAGAATAGACGACTACCAGAGTAAAATAACTGACATCGAGCAAGGCAAGACTACCATCGCTGATTTGAAAAAGACACTGGAACAGGCAAAAAATGACATAATGTCTTCACCTGACGATTATACAGAAAGACGTACGGCTATATTGGAAGAGCTTAAGGACACACACGCAAGACTTGTTGAACAAAAAAATGATCTGGTCGAAAAAAAGAAGGAGGCTCTGAGCGAGAAAGAATTTGGAGATATGACTGATAAGTTATCGGAACTTGGAGGAAAAATTGAATCCGGCGACAAGAAGTAGCAACCAATAATACACATATGAAAGAATTTACCGCTGAAGAGATACAAAATCAATTTGAGAAATTACCAAAAGAGCTGCAGGAGTCTATTTCGTCATCTGAAATCCACAACAAAATTATTGAAATAGGCAAACGACATAATTTGATGATTGATCAGCTTGGAGATCTCGTAGACCAAATTGGATTGGTAATGTTAGGTCTTGTAAGATCTTCGGATTTTGTCAAAAATACTTCTGCGCGTCTGGCTATCGATCAAAACACTGCCCAAGAAATCGCCGAGGACATCAACAAGGAAATATTCTCATCCATCAAGACGCGCATGCAGGAAGTCGAGAAACAATACTCATCTGAATCGACAAGAACGCAAGACATTTCTGCCCTTGAAAATGCCGGCGGTTTCAAACTCGAACCTTCAGATGAAGAATCGGCCGGTCCGAATGATGTAAGCGAGATAGATAAAGTAAATATACTTTCAGGCATCGAAAACCCTCCATTAAATAAAGACATAAACAGACAAAAAGGAAATAAGGCGTTCACCGAACCCTTGGCTGACCACTTGTTGAATACGGCCTCCGGAAGGTCGGTGGAAAATATCGTGCGGAACGTGCAATCGCACATTCCAGCCAATTTACCTACGGAACCCGCAACTGATTCGCAAAATACGCAGGCAACTGCACAACTGAACATGCGAACGAATGTGCCTTTACAGCCAAAAGGACCTGACACATATAGGGAACCGATCAATTAGTGATATAATACAGACCAATGCGCTTCCAAGTTCCCCAATTCATAGAGGTTGAGGACAAGATCTTCGGTCCACTGACACTGAAGCAATTTATCTATTTGGCCGGCGGGGGAGGATTGTCTTTCATAGTCTACATCTTTCTCAATAATTTCTTCTTGTCCGTTCTTCCCATCGTCGCAATCATGGCCGTCTCTGCGGGATTCGCCTTCTACAAAGTAAACAGCAAACCTCTCATAAACATAGTCGAATATGCTTTCAAATATTATCTTGGAAATAAGCTCTACATCTGGAAAAAACAAGAGAGAACGCCGAGCGAAGCAATGGCCAAAGATATCAAAAATTATGCGGCCGTCATGGTTCCGAAAATATCGAACAGCAAACTGAAAGACCTTACCTGGAGCCTGGATATAAAAGAGAGCATGTATTCGAATCAGAAGCAGAAATAGCGTATGTATACCTTTATACTCTAAACATGGCACCTTCACCTCAAAAATCAACGCAAGACTTCGTACCGATCCAGGAAATCCGGGACGGCGTGATTATCCTAAAAAATGGCGGAATGCGTTCGATCATTTTGGCATCATCACTTAACTTTGCCCTGAAATCAGGGGATGAGCAGAGTTCGATATTGATGCAATTCCAAAACTTCGTAAATTCCCTGGACTTTTCGATACAAATCTTCATACAATCAAAAAAGCTAGATATCAGGCCATATATAGCCTTATTGGAAGATCGTTACAGGGAACAGACCACTGAGCTTATGAAAATCCAGGTTCGCGAATATATAGAGTTCATCCGAACATTCGTCGAGAGCACAAATATCATGTCGAAGAGTTTCTTCGTCGTCATACCGTATGATCCGGCCATCGTAAGCGGAAGCAAAAATCCCCTTAACAAGATGTTTCCGGGAAAAAACAAGGGGGCGACGCAGACTGAAACCGATAATAACCGGTTCCAGGAATACAGAAGCCAGCTGGAACAGCGTGTGGCGGTCGTCGAGCAGGGACTCGTACGCTGCGGCATTCGCGCCGCAGAACTGGGAACCGAAGAAGTGGTAGAATTGTACTACAAACTTTTCAATCCGGGAGAAACGGAAAAGCCGATCCAAATTACTTAGTATAAAATATATAGTATTAAGTATAAACGCATGTCCATATTTTCAAAATTATTAGGAAAAAAAGAACCATCTCCGATCCTTTCCATCCTGCCCGAGGAAATCTATCAGGCCGGAGTATTGGAATTGAAAGATGTCATTGCCCCATCAGCTTTGAAGGTAAGTCCGAAAGAGCTCAATCTCGGCGAAAAGGTCGGGCGAACGCTCTTTGTCATTTCATATCCCCGCTTTTTGGATGAAAGCTGGTTTGCCCCCATCATTAACCTGGATAAAGTTTTTAATGTTTCCATATTCATCCATCCTGTGGATACTGCAAAAGTCCTCAGGCATTTCCAGTCAAAAGTTGCCGAGGTGCAGAGCCAGATTTCACGAAGGGAGGACAAAGGCATGGTGCGAGATCCCGCTTTGGATACCGCGTACCAGGACCTAGAAGCTTTGCGCGATCAGTTAATGCAGGCTCAGGAACATCTCTTTGATGTCGGCGTGTATATCACCATCTTTGCAGATTCGGATGGGGAATTGGACAAGCTCGAGTCAGAGATCAAATCTATCCTCGAATCAAAACTCGTGTATGTGAAGCCTGCCTTATTCCAACAAGAACAAGGGTTTCAAAGCGTAATACCGATAGCGGACGATCAATTAGCGGTTCATTCAAAATTGAATTCATCGCCATTGTCATCATTATTCCCATTCGTCTCATTTGATCTCACGTCAGACAAGGGAATACTATACGGTATCAACCGCCACAACTCCTCATTGGTTCTTTTTGACCGTTACTCATTGGAAAACTACAATTCCGTGACATTCGCGGTTGCCGGTTCCGGAAAATCCTATTGTACGAAATTGGAAATCCTCCGCACATTGATGTTCAATACCGACGTCATAGTCATTGACCCGGAAAAAGAATACGAATATATGGCCGAGGCAACGGGAGGCAAATACTTCAATATATCCCTGAACTCCGAACACCATATCAATCCCTTCGATTTGCCTATTCCGCGCGAAGATGAATCCGCATCAGACGTGTTGCGCTCAAACATTGTGAACTTGGTCGGTCTTTTCCGCATTATGCTTGGCGGATTGAGCCAGGAAGAAGATGCCATCATCGATAGGGCAATCACGGAAACCTACGCTCTCAAAGACATTACCCCTGAATCAAACTTCAAAAACGTAGAACCGCCATTATTGTCAGACTTCGAACTTGTACTTGCCGGAATGGAAGGCGCGGACTCTCTTGTACAACGATTGTCGAAATATACGAAGGGAACATGGTCAGGATTCATCAACCGCCCTTCGAACGTCGATATCAACAAAAAATTCGTCGTGTTTTCATTGCGTGACATGGAAGACGAACTCAAACCAGTGGCCATGTACATCGTTACGCATTACATTTGGAATGCCATCCGCAAAAATCTCAAGAAACGACTCCTGGTTATTGATGAGGCGTGGTGGATGATGAAATCCGAAGATACGGCTTCATTCTTATTCGGTTTGGCAAAACGCGGACGCAAATATTTCCTGGGACTAGCGACTATCACGCAGGACGTGGATGACTTCTTGAAATCACCATATGGTTTGCCGATCCTGACAAACTCATCCATTCAAATTTTGCTGAAACAATCGCCGACTGTAATCGATCACATCCAGCAAACATTCAACCTCACTGATGAAGAAAAGTATCTGCTTTTGGAATCCGGCGTAGGGGAGGGCATGTTCTTCGTGGGACTCAAACATGTGGCCATCAAGATCGTAGCTTCATATACTGAAGACCAAATAATCACAACCAACCCGGCCCAAGTACTGCAAATCCAGCAGGCAAAGAAAGATCTGGAGGCGGCAGGGTAGTAACAAGCAATCGTTATGGAAAATAAGCCAAAATATAGGATAGGAAACGTGGCTATTGTTATATTAGTCGGTTTGGCCGGACTTGCAGACCTTCTAAGCCTTATTCCGCTTGTAGGCGATATCACCGGACCATTATTTTGGATTTTGGCATCTGCATATCTCTGGAAAGCCGGTTGCGGACTCGTGAACGGCCGCCGATTAGGCACCGAACTCATTTCAATGATCGCCGAAATGATACCGGTAGTGCAGGAATTTCCTCTCACTTTGGCCGGAATTATCGTGGTCATAGCCATGGTTCGAACCGAAGATCGCGCTGCCATGAAGGTCTCATCTGGAAAATCAAACGAACAAACCGAAGCGCAATTGAACCAAGCGGGGATACGCCTTCCGACATCTTCGGCTGAACCGCTTAATGAAGCTGGAATTCGTGCGCCAAACGGAGGATTTAAACTCGCGGCCTAATTGGTGATAACTTCACTCCGCGGATAAGTCATCCATGCTAAAATATTAGCACTAATGTCTTACACTAAACCGATATCTATCCTGATGATCGCAGCGTTTTGTTTTGCTGTTTTACATTCCGTACATGCTCAAGGTGCACCCGGAGCCATAGGCGGCATCGAACTGACGACTTCTTCGGACAACCCTGCTCCCGGACAAACAGTCACCATCACCGCACGCAGCTATACGATAAATATATATTCAGCAAAAATCGTGTGGACGGTTGACGGAAAGATAGTACAGAGCGGCGTAGGAATGACCACTTTCGATATAAAAGCGCCCGAACTCGGCAAAAAGAAAAATGTCGTAGTTACAGGAGTAAGTGTAGACGGGGCATACGTAGGAAGTTCCGTTTCCATAGAATCAGGATCTGTAGATATGATTATTGAATCCGACGGATATACCCCGCCTTTTTTCCAAGGAAAATTGAATCCTGCATATCAGAATGCGGTAAAAATCATAGCCGTACCGCATATTGCCGATTCATCAGGAATTGAATACGACCCAAAAACACTCATATACGCATGGAAAAAAAATGATCGGGTGCTGGAAAGTCAGTCCGGATATGGAAAACAATCGATCGTCCTTGTAGGGGACATAGTTCCGCGCCCCTACACGCTTGATGTCACGGTTTCTTCGAAAACCGGAGCTCAGGCACAAGGTATCAGCATCATAGGTGCGCAATCGCCATCAATCGGATTTTATGCGGATGATCCACTATATGGAGCATTGTTCAATCGGGGTCTCAAAAATAGCGTATATATTGGTTCGCAAAAAGAAGCTGTCGTACTAGCCGTTCCATTCGGCTTCAACAAGCTAAAATCAGGATCGAATAATTTATCCTTTACATGGCTCATAAATAATAGTGTGCATCCGGAACTTACATCCAATGAATCCGTAATATTGCGTTCGCCTGAAGGGCTTGCCGGATCTTCGAACATCGAACTCAGTATCCTGAATAACCAAAAAATCCTTCAAGGGACACGGGCAGGATTTTCAGCCTTATTCAATGTGCCTTCCGCAAAAGACAAGGCATCCGTGATAACATTTTAATATATGAAAAATATCCTATCCAGAAAAATAAACTGCTGCATTCAGCTTTTTATAGTTCTATGCATTGTCCTCGTACCTCTAGCCTCCTCTTTTGCCGCCAGCAATCCGGTAAACAATCCACCTGTCCAATACACCCTCTTGGAACCTTTGCCTTGTATCCAGACTGGAACATCGACCAGCTGCACTCCGGGAACCCAAATAAAAACAGTTAACTTCCAGAACTACGTACAATACATGTTCAATCTTGTTATCGCATTATGTGCCGTTGTGGCGGTATCCATGATCGTCTGGGGCGGTTTTCAATACATGACCTCGTTTTCTCCGCAAGTAAAAGGGGACGGACTCGAAAAAGTTAAGGGTGCCTTGCTTGGTCTCATCCTTATCCTATCTTCTTACATCATTTTGCGAACTATTGATCCGCGATTAGTCGAGATACCTTCTACATTGGTGAAACCACTGAGTATAAATTACACACCTGAAGGGAATAATCTTCTTAATAATTTGGCGATACAGGCAGAACAGTACCGGGAGAAATTTACGGACTATCTGCAAGAAGTTAACAGCTCGGAACAAAAAATTAAGGACTTTAAAAAACAAAAGCAAGAACTGCAGGGCCAGTCAGGATCTGACCTGTCGAAAGTATGTCCTGAAGGACCTTCGGGGGATACGGAGCTGGAACAGATATGCGTCGAGTGGCGAAAAATTGACCACGACGAAAATCTTGTTGCGAGTGAGCAAGCGAAAATAATCGCTTTCGGAGTAATGAATGCTGGCATTTATAAATGCCTTAGTGCGGGTGCAGTGGACAATGATACAAATCAGAAGTGTGCAAGCAATAGTCTGGCTGAGATTACCGCAAAGCAGGCTGAGGCTGTCAAACAACTGGAAGCGATGGGAGCGTACGATAAAGTACAACAGGTTAAAGATTACGCAACCTATGCCAAAACTGTTGTCATGATGAATACCGAACTTCAAGGTCTCATCAAGAGTCCGTACTTCAATGTAATATCACAGACGATACAAAATATTAATACTGCGGCAGGCACTGCTATCGGGGCCAGTTTGGGCGGAAGCAAAGGAGCTGTAGGAGGATTCGTAGCCTCACAATTTGTTAACGCTTCTTTAATAGCTCATATACACGAGGATGATTGGGCGGGCGCTCAAACGGCTATTAAATCGATAAAACAAGTTACTGCAAACCAAATTGCGCATATCTCTGATCCGCAAATAAAGGAAATGTTGCAAAACCAATCACAAGCAATTGTTAAAGCCATCGGCGGATAAAATGAAAAACAAAACTTTATTTACAATTTTAGGGATATTACTGTTACTGGCGATCGCACTGGGAGCTTATTGGTATGTTTTCCTGTACAACCAGAATACTGAAGTTCAACCGACTGAAACTCCTCAAAATGGCTTCGCACCCCTCAGTCGGCCTTCAACAAATAAGCCAACAGGTACAACGACACCTGAAACAAATACGAATCAAAGTACGACAACCCAACCAATAATACGAATCCCAACATTGCGTCTCTTAAGCAACACGCCTGTAGGCGGCTATGGAGCTAGCACTACAGCGAGTACCACGATCATTCATTGGGTAGACCGCGGCAGAGGAAACATCTATGAAGCACGCGGGAATTCGCTTATCGTGACCACACTATCGAATACGATCCTACCGCGCATGTATGCAAGTGTTTGGAACAAGAACGCAACAACATTCATAGGTTCGATGTTAGGGGATAGTTCAAGCGAGCCAACGACTGTATATGCAGAGCTTTTATTGAGAGCAACTTCAACAAAAAAATCAGGTACAAGCACACCTGTAATGGCATCTACCGAAACATCACTCACCCCTTTTGATCTCAAAGGCAAAAATCTCCCCGACAATATGATTGCATACGCATCTTCTCCCAAGAAAGACCGGATCTTCATGTTGCTTAATGAGGCTGGTCACGGAATAGGATATATTTCCACATTCGATGGAAAAAATGTTACCCAGTTATTCACCACACCACTGACACAAGTGAACATCGAATGGCCTGAAGAAAACACTATAGCCGTCACAACCAAAGGAGCTGCGGATCAAAATGGTTTTCTTTACTTTGTTAATATTAAAACCGGAATATGGAGCAAAATTCTTGGACCTTTGCCTGGTCTGAGTACAAGGGTCAGCCATGATGCAAAAAACGTCATCGTATCCGTAGCAGGAAACATCCAGAACGTACTTACAAGCATCTATTCCGTACAACAGCATAA
>DHWH01000007.1:0-17167 GCA_002413065.1 Patescibacteria group bacterium UBA5187 | reverse complement strand
CAGCGTCAGATGTGTATAAGAGACAGGAAATGACGCTATCATACGTACGCTTGCGGATAAATGCGTATGGGGAAACTTTTATAAGGATCTTGTGTACTGCGCAACCCCGTCCCAGCCTGTACAAGCAACTTATCCTGACGATTGGTATACAGGAACCGTCTCATCTATAGACAAAATATGGCAGGTCAATGCCACAACAGGGGAAGTGCATCTTGTTTCTTCCATAGTCGATCAATCTGATCGCCTTATCGACGGATTCAATCTCGGCCTCGATTCTAAAGATGCGTTTTTATTCTTCATGAATAAAAATGATCTCTCATTATGGTCGCTTGATTTAGTTGCTGCGCATTAAGTAACGCTTCTTCACATACAGTTCCTGTCCAAGAGTAAACAGGGAGCTAACCGACCAATAGATGGCAATAACGGCGGATGCTTGCGGGAAACTAGTGGGAATAATCCAATATACCGAGACGAAAGCTATTATAGGAAGTAAAAATTTCATCTGGCTATTCATCGAGCCTGCCAATTTCGCTGGCATATCCAGAGTTCCGCCATTTTTGAGCGTAGTGGCGCTAAGCGCTTTTTGTTGTCGAGCGGCAACAGAAAAATGTAATTGCAAAAACTGAATCACTGCAGTTATGAGGGCCAAAGTAATGCTTTTGCTGGTCAAATCGAGCCCCAAAAGAGTGGGCGATGCGGAGGGAACATGAATAAAACTATAGAGAAGCTCCGGATGGATCGTTGGAATTATTTTGTAAAAAACGGAAATAAGGGCCAAGAGAATCGGAAGCTGAATGATAAGAAGCAAAACACCGGATAATGGCTTAACTTTCTTCTCTTTATATAGCTCCATTACCTTTAATGCCTGTGTTTTCTTGTCGTTGGCGTATTGGGCTTTGATTTTGTTTGCCTCAGGTTCAACTTCCTTCATGCGCACCTGGGTCAATAATGAGCTTTTGGAAAGAGGAAAGAGGATCAAACGGATGATGACCGTAAAAATAATCACGGCAATCCCTACGTCAATTCCAGGAAGGAGATCCATGATCCCCACAAGACCATTATATAGAGGAAGAAAGATAAGTTGATTGTACATCCTGATATACTACCTTAATAGGCCCGCTTTTACAAAAACAGTCTTCATCTCCGCGCTCAAATCGACAAAAGGCGTCTCTATTGCAGTATTTTTTGCGAAAACGATAACGTGAACGCCGTCAATCATCGATGAAAACAGGGGTGCAATAGCTTCGTACATTTGTCTTCGCAATTTATTTCGTCCCACGGCAGTTTTTGAAACTTTCTTAGGAACAACAGTCGAAACACGCTTCTTCGCATCGGTTTTCAGTACCCTCACGAGAAAAAGGGAAGAGTGTGTGACTCTTCCTTTTTCCATAACTGAATTGAATTGTTCAACAGAGAGCCTCTGTGAACGTGAAAGCATGTTAGACAGCTATTCGTGCACGACCTTTGTTACGTCGACGAGCAATAGCTTTGCGCCCTGCAGTTGTTTTCATACGTACTCTAAAACCATGGGTCTTGGCACGCTTACGCTTTTTTGGTTGATATGTGACTGACATGGCTAGAATATTACATTTATTTACCAATAAAGGCAAGAGTCGGAGCAGGAATGTTACTTATAAGCACATCCGCAACTGATTTCTAGCAAGAAATCAGTGAGGACAGCAAAAATCCTGCAGGATTTTTGCGCGTGCTTATAAGTAACATTCCTGCTCCGACTCTGCTCCTATTAAAATAAGCAACTAAAGTTATTAACACCTTATCAACATATTTTAGAACTCTCCACAAGTTTGCAGATTTATAAACAGGTATATACTGTATGAAATTTCAAACCAATGAATGACTACACAAAAATGTGGCAAACAGCCCTCATAGAAATAGAAACTGCCGTATCTCAAGCGAATTTTTCCACATGGTTCAAGGAAACCAATATCCTCAAAGAGGAAGAGGGTATTATCTATCTCGGAGTTCCCAACTCATTTACCCAGCAATGGCTCTATAAAAAATTCCATAACTCGATTTTGCGCATTTTACGCCAAATGAACGAGCGAGTCCGGGCACTCGAGTACGTCGTGGTCAAAGAAGACGACAAAAAAGGGGAAATGGCTAAAAAAGGCACCATGGCGCCTACCATGTCCATGCCCCTGCAAGACTTCTACATAAATAAGGACGATAATTTAAACCCTCGCTATACATTCGAAAATTTCGTAGTAGGCCCATTCAACGAAATTGCCCACGCTGCCTCACAAACAGTCATTAAAAGCCCTGGGCAGGTATACAACCCGCTCTTTGTACACGGTTCGACAGGCCGCGGCAAGACACACCTTATCCAAGCGGTTGGGAATGAAATAAAAAAACTATATCCGAATAAAAAAGTCTACTATATGACCTCGGAACGTTTCGGTTCGGAATTTTTTGTGGCAATCCAGGAAGGAAAGGTTCAGTCATTCAAAGATAAATACCGAAAATACGACGTAGTCATCATGGACGATGTCCAATTCTTCTCGAACAAGGATAAATTCCAGGAAGAACTGTTCCATTTCTTCAATACATTCCATGACACAGGCCGCCAACTCGTCTTTTCATCGGATAGACATCCGAATGTAATTCCAGGACTTGAAGACCGGCTCCGTGGCCGCTTCAGCGTAGGCATGATCGTCGATATTCCTGAACCTGATCAAGAATCTCGCATAGCTATCGTGCGAACAAAATGCAATGTGCACAATATTACGCTTTCAGCTGAGATTGTTGATTTTGTGGCGTCTACCATCGAAGACAATATCCGTGAAATAGAGGGGATCATCAATGTTATTGCCTGCCAAACCCAACTCCGCAACCGCGAGCTTACCATCAATGAGATAAAAAATGTCCTGAAAAATAGCGTCAAACCAAAAAAGACCGTGTCGATCAAAGATATAGTCAGGATAGTCTCGGAGTTTTATAACATTGACGAGGAGAGTATATACAACAAAACTCGCCGCAAAGAGGTAGTTAGGCCGCGCCAGGTTGCTATGTATATTCTTCGCGAGGATTTCAGCATCTCATTCCCCTCGATTGGAGAAAAAATGGGAGGCAGGGATCACACAACCGTTATCCACTCGTATGAAAAGGTACGCGAGGATATAAAGACTGATCAATTGTTGCTGCAGGAAATAAATCAGCTTCGATCAATGTTATAAGTGGTATAACATTGTGGAAAATGTGTGAATAAACATACGATTGAAGTGGAATACAAGTAGGATATGAGTGGGATATAATTAAGGTATAAAATAAAGTATGAGTAAGACGTTCGATGTTCAAATTAATTACACACGATGTGCTCTGGAGTAGAAATGGAATAACGTATAGATACAGGCTTTAAATACTTTTACTAACATATCCACAGCCTTAATAGTAATAAACTGTTTTAAAAAATAAAAGATAACTCACTACCATGAAGATCGAAATTAATTTCCAAAAACTTAAAGAAGCAATCCAGCTCATTGAACGCATCGCGGGAAAACATATGACACTTCCTGTCCTCTCTTGCATCCTGATCGAAGTTAAAAAAAATAATGCCGTTTTCAAAGCCACCAATTTGGATGTGGGTATGGAAATATTCGTTCCGGTGAAATCAAGCGATGAGGGAGTTATCGCCGTTCCCGCACAAATCATTTCATCTTTTGTTTCACAGATATATGATCAAAATCAGGTTATTACGATGGAAATAGTTTCAGGCAACCTTCTCATCACATCTTCGAAATCAAAAGGGGTTATCAAAACGCTTCCAAGTGAAGATTTCCCAACCATTCCTAAAGTGACAGACGGACAGGAGTTCACATTTCCTACAGAATTGCTCGTAAAGGGCTTAAAATCAGTCTGGTACAGCTCCTCGATCTCAAGCGTCAAACCCGAATTATCAAGCGTGTATATGTATAAAGATGGGGAATACGTGATATTTGCGGCGACGGATTCATTTCGTCTTGCCGAGAAAAGAATAAAGATTCCGAAAAATACACCCATAAACGATATCCTGATACCTTTCAAGAATATTTCAGACATCATCCGCGTTCTCGAACATATTGGAAGTGAAATAGAGGTGCGACTTAACAAAAATTTGATTTCTTTTACGGCAAACGGAATATATATCGTTTCCCGCATCATTGATGGCGTATTTCCTGATTACCGCCAGATTATTCCAAAGGGATTTACAACAGAAGTCGTAGTTTTGAAGCAGGATCTGCTCAACTCTCTCAAAATATCCAATATTTTTTCTGATAAATTCAATCAAGTGCACCTTACGATCGATCCGAAAGGGAAGATATTCGAGATACAGACAAAAAATAGCGATGTAGGTGAAAACAAGACCGCGGTCGATGCTGCGCTTACCGGCGATCCCGTGGAGATCAATTTCAATTACAAATACATCATAGATTGTTTCCAGTCCATCGATGCGGACAGTGTTTCCCTTCAACTAAGCGGCTTGAATAAGCCTATGGTCATACGTCCCGTCTCAGGGGATCAGTCGTTTATGTATCTGGCTATGCCAATGAACAGGTAAGAGAATACTTATGCAAAGCTAATATGTTCGGAATCGGAGATTTTTTCAAAAGAATACAAAATTCCTATGGCAAGGAGATTTTCATACGTTCTGCTGTGCAAAATGCCATAAAAAAATATACCGGATCGGAAGTTCCCATTAAAGATATGACCTTCAAAGGGGAAGTCGTCACTCTCTCCAATATCAGTCAGTCATTACGTTCAGTGTTATATATCAAGAAACAGAATATTCTCAAGGAAATTAACTCGGTTCAGGGAGCGAGGGTAATTTCGGATATCAGGTAAAAGCGCTGCTCTTGTTATTACTTAACACCAAACTGCACTGATGCCTGATTCTTGTTGTAAGCCGTGTCGTACACGGTTACGGAAAGGGTATTTGAATCCTCCAAACTGGCCACATCTGCAGGTACGAATGAGATAGTCGATGGATTATTTTCGGTCGCAAGAATATATTTGTTGTTGATATACACTTCCGTTTTTTTAATAGGATATGGACTGCTGGATCGAATTTGGATCGTGAATATCTGTTGCGGGTCAATGACCGCACCTGATGTCGGTGAAACGATCATAACGCGCTCCGTAGTTGTGGAGGTGTGAACATCGTCTGTTTGTGTAACAGGCACGGTTGTATTGGTCGTTTCTTTGAATTCAGGATGGCTTTGTTTCCATGTATCAAACCATTTACGCACGCCGTATTCCCATGATTGATATTGGGAATCCTGGGATGGATTTGCCGGACTAGGTCCTCTAGGATCGTCCTTGTTCACCCATTGCAAAATAGTATGTACGTCATCAAATACAATTTCTCGGGTTGTTTCAGGCGGCGTGTACTGTGTGGCCAATTTGCCTGACACAGTATCTATTTTGTAGGATTTGCCACCCTGCCAGACGCCTCTCAGTACAGGCTTATTGTCACGGAGCGGCTGAGGAGGGTCCTGGAAATCGCTCGGAGGATAATTTTTTGCTACTTGTGACATGAATGCTCCCCATAGCGGCGAGATGATCAATCCGGCAACATTGTGCTGCATCGGAACATTGTCATTGTTTCCTGCCCAGGCACCGACAACAAGGTCAGAAGTATATCCAACCGTCCACACGTCACGATAATCATTTGTTGTACCGGTTTTAATGGCCACAGGCCTCCCCACGCTTTCTCCAATCGGTTTTAAACTCGCCATCCGGACGGATGTATCAGATAAAATACTGGAGATTTGCCGGGCTATCTCAGGTTGAAGGACTTGTGACGGGTTCGTGGCAATTTTCTCCAGCACAACTCCTCTGCTGTCATCGACTTCAAGGATGGATCGGTATGGATTTCGTGTTCCGTCATTCGCAAAGACGCCGTATGCACTTGTGAGATCGAGCAGACTGACCTCGCCTCCTCCGAGAACGAGCGTCAATCCGTAACGATCCGGATCATTGAGACTTGTTACGCCGAGATCGTGTGCTGTTTTTATCGATCCAGGAATACCGGCCAGGTATAAGGCTTTAACTGCAGGGACATTGCGTGATTGGGCAAGCGCTTGGCGGACAGTGAGCGGCCCTTGGAAGGTATCATCGTATTCTCCCGGCATATAACAGACCTTCTTGGGATCGTCGCTTGGATTTTTTGGTTTGCCTTCCTGTGTGCAAAGTGTTGAAAATTCAGTCTGTGCATCGAATAAGATAGTTTCAGGCGTGTAGCCCTTTTTAAACAGGGTAGTGTAGACGAATGGCTTGAATGTAGAGCCGGGCTGGCGTTGCGCGATAGCGACGTTGTAATTTCCATCAATTTTGGCGTCGAAATAATTTCGTGATCCGACCATGGTCAAAATATCGCCGGTTTTAGGATCAATAGCGACCATCGCAGTGTTGCTGGCGTTGAAGTTTGTCGCAAGTGTGGGGCCAAATTTTGTTACCACCTCCTCGGCTTTTTGCTGCATGTCGTAATCTAATGTGGTAATAACCCGCAGCCCTTTGTTGTTTACGACATCTTCGCCATATTTTTGAATCAAGTAATCTCTTACAAACATTACGAAATGTGGCGCTCGGATGCCGCCAGCGCCTTTTGAAAGGAATTGAACTTTTTCGTTGGTGGCAGAAATACGCTCGGCTTCCGAGACCAAACCGAGTTCCTTCATGCGATTCAAAACTACCCTATGGCGCAGATCGAGCGCGTCTTTGTGTATGCCGTAAGGGGAATAGTAAGTCGGTGCTTGGGGAATAGCTGATAAATATGCCGCTTGCCCCAAAGTCAGGTCTTTTGCCGGCTTGCCAAAGAATGTCTGGCTCGCTTCTTCTACCCCATAGATCGTGCCGCCATAGGGTGTTTCATTCAAATATATCTCGAGAATTCGGTCTTTCGGTATCGAATGAGAAAGTTTAATGGCCAAAACCCATTCCTTTATCTTGCGCGTAATGGTCTTGTCTTGCGTTAAAAGTGAGTTTTTAACGACTTGCTGGGTTATGGTCGATGCACCTTGCTTGAACCCTCCTGATATGAAGTCCGCCAATACGGCTCGAAGAATGGAAAGAGGTTCTACGCCGACATTGTTGTAAAAGTTCGAGTCCTCGATTGCGATCGTCCCTTTTTGGACAAAAGGTGAAATGTCAGAAAGCGCCGCAAAGGTCATTTTTGCATTTGTGCCGGTATCATATAAAAGGATAGAGCCGGTACGGTCGTATATTTTTGTTGAAGCGATGACTTTTCTTGTTTGAAAAGAATTCAAATCGGGTATTTGCAATGTGGCAACCCATAAAGCCAAGAGGCCAATGAATATGAGCATTGCTGAAATTCCGAGGAGAATCAGGCGTTTAATATGTCGAAGTTTTCTTTTGTGAGGATGTGACATTACAGGTGTCTATTATAGCAGATGCTACAATTCCCACTTGTCACCGAACGGATTGAGTTCTTCTTCATCCAAAGTTGCTTCTTCCGCACCTATTTCTTCCGAGTCTTCTTCTCCTGCAACCGCGACTTGATCGTCTTCGAGCTTATCTTCGGTAGCCGCAATTATAGGTTCCGGCAGCTCGAACTCGATCGCCTTTTTTGTTTTAAGTAATGCGGGACTAAGCGCCTCCTCTTCATCCGTCGGAGTTTCTGCTACTGGAGCCGGAGCCTTATTTTTTATTTTAATTTTGCCTGGTGTGCGCTTTTTACTGGCATACGCGTTGTAGTTTATGTTAGTAATTTCTCGCGTGCATACGTTGTAACAAAGACGCCTTATTTTTACAAGAAAGCAAAACTGTGGATAAGGGAACACTTAAGGACACACTTACGCAAGGCGCATGCAAAGCTAAGGGAACATTTACACAACGTGCAAGGGCACACTTATGCCTGGCGAAGGCTAGCCGAATGAGTAAGAGCGACCGCAATAGCATCATATTCATCATCGCGCGCTTTTTTATTTGGAATGGACACAAGCAACTCAACCATTTTTATCATGCGTGCTTTGTCGCTGGTGCCATCGCTGCTTACGGCCATTTTGATCTGCATAGGGCTGTATTCAAATACAGGAATATCATTTTTTACGGCTTCATAAATGATGATGCCTCGGGCTTCCGATACGCGCATCGCGGTTTTCTGATTCTTAGTTATAAAAAGAGTTTCGATCGCCAATGCATCAGGTTTGAATTCGGATATCACGCGGTCGATTTCCGCGCCGACTGATCTTAATCGTTCGGAGATGGAGTCCTTCGAAGATGTTTGGAAACATTCAGAGTACAGCACGACCTCTCTTCCGCGTGCAGGTTTTTCGATGACTGCTACGCCAAGTCGGTCATAACCCGGATCTATTCCAAGGATTCGCATATTACTCGGCATTTGTGAAAACCTCTTGAACCTCCTCATTATTTTCGAGTTCTTCAACAAGTTTTGTGAGTATTTCGATGTCAGCGTCTTCAAGCGGCGTTGTGGAAGTTGGCGCCCAACCTTCCTGTGTTTTTTGAAATGCCCACAAGGCACTGCCAGGGGAGGCAAGCTCGCAGTTATTCAATGAAAGAATATGTTTTATCTCCTGTGCGGCTTTGTTGCGGTTATCTGAGATCGCTTTCTTAACGGCGCGGTCGATGGTGTCGTTGGGCATATTTTCTTTACGAGCTTTTTCGATCGCAGTAGATAAGCCTGGTGACGATAGGTTTCCTTTGGCCTTTTTAGCTTCAACAGTTATGAGTCGGACTAGTTTGCCGAAATGTTTGCTCTTTTGAGCATCATTCTTTGCTTTCAGGTGTTTGATTTTTGAAAATTTATTATGGCCAGACATGATTGAAATAATTATGAATAGTATGTTTACAGTAACTTCGCCGAACCTTTCTCGCCCATATGCGCGTAAGCTTTATCCGTAGCGATTCTTCCGCGCGGCGTTCTTTCCAATAATCCCAATTGGATCAAATACGGTTCGTACACCTCTTCAATGGTAGCCTGTTCCTCAGAGAGGGCAGCCGCAATGGTATTTAATCCGACAGGTCCGCCGCCAAACTTTCCGATGATTGTTTTCAAAATTTCACGATCGGCAGGTGTGAGACCGATGATGTCGACACCGAGCATCGCGAGCGCCTTTTCCACAACATCACGTGTCAGTGTGGTTTTGTTGATCTGTGCATAATCCCTGCAGCGCTTGAGATGGTAGTTGGCAGTTCGGGGTGTAGCACGGGAACGAATAGCGATCTCGCGCACCGCATCCGGATGTATCTCGATATCCAAGATTTTGGCAGATCGTTCCACAATCTTACCTATCTCGTCATTCGAATAAAATTCAAGCTTGAAAACTCCTCCGGAAAAACGAGAACGTAATGGAGCTGAGATCATGGCGATGCGCGTAGTCGCGGCGATCAGCGTGAATTGAGGCAGATCAAGTTGTATAGTCCTGGCGGAAGGTCCTTTACCGATGATGATGTCGAGGGTGCCTGTTTCCATGGCAGGGTAGAGCACCTCCTCGATGGCTTTGTTCAAACGGTGGATCTCGTCAATAAATAAAATATCGCCAGAAGAAAGATTGGTTAGCACCGAAGCGAGATCTCCGACTTTCAAAATAGCCGGGCCGGAAGTTACTTTCATCTGCGCGCCAGTTTCTTTGGCGATCAAATGGGCGAGTGTGGTCTTTCCTAAACCAGGAGGTCCATAAAAAAGTATGTGTTCAGGAGGGTGATTACGTTCTTTTGCGGCAGTAAGGAGGACGTGGAGGTTATCTTTTATGTTCTTTTGCCCGATATATTCCTCCCAACGCGAAGGACGAAGAGTTTGGTCGAGAAAACCAACCTCCTTTTCCTCCGATACCGGCTTTTGTTCAGTCCTTGACATTTATATTAAGGTATGCTAATGTTTCACTGTAGTAGTCATTTACAGTCTATCCGCGTACCTATGTAAATACTAGGTATTCGAGCTCATGAACCTCTAAGCAATGGCCTTCCCAGGTTTGGGTATAGTGCTAAGGACATTTTGGTTACAACATTTCGGTGTTGCCTACTGACATTATCCTCGGGACTCTACCTCGCATAACGCATCACGCGATATGATATTGCTTAGAGATTCTTGTGTTCGATTCAGTGAATCGCTTACTGGGCGATCTTTCCCTATTTGCATCCTAGCGCTGTCCACAGGGAAAAATCAATTGACACTGCAGGTAGTATCTGTCCTAACGAACTTTGAGACCAGACTGCTTTAATGCCTCCGTATATGATCTTTGGATATTTTGAAGTTCTGCGTGCTTTTTTTCTTGCTCACGTCGTATTGTACCAATCTCCATTTTCAATTTAGGTTCAGTTCTCTGATGTTCAGTTAATTGACGCTTTTTTTCATCGAGAGTTTTCTGTAAAGTCAAAATTTCCTGTTTGAGTTGTGGTATTTCAATCTCAACTTTCTTGAACTCTGTTTCTTTAGTCTGTAAATCATGCGTTTCAGCTTGAATATGTTGTTGAAGCGCTTGAATTGCGCGTGTAAGATCTTGCGGATTTTGTATGTTTGACATGGTATTATGGATTAATCCTGTAATGCGATCACTCGCTCCAACTCATCAAGCGATGTGATGCCCTGTAAAATTTTGAGCACCCCATCCTGTTTCATGGTCAGAATCCCTTGACCCTTTGCCGAAGCCCAGATTTCTCGTTCGCTCGGATTCATTTCCACGGCATTCTCGACTTTCTCATCCGTAAGGACAGCTTCATATACGCCAACACGTCCCTTGTAACCGGTCTTGTTGCATTTTTCGCACCCAACCGCCTCCCACATCTTCGAACGGTCTGCAGGGACGAGGGACTTATCCTCAATATTATTTATGATGGTTTCTATTTCCTGCTGCTGGTCTCCTTCGATGGCAATTTCTTTTTTACATGACTCGCACAATCTGCGCGCCAAACGTTGGGCCATTGCTACACGAAGGGCCGACGTGATGACCTTCGAGTTTACACCAAGGTCGATCAGGCGGGGGAATGTGCCGGCGGCATCATTGGTGTGAAGCGTTGAGAACACGAGGTGACCGGTCAATGCGGAGTTAATGGCAATATCCGCTGTTTCATTGTCGCGGATTTCACCGATCATAATAATGTCAGGATCTTGGCGGACTGCTGCACGCAATCCCTCAAGAAAGCCATATCCTTTGTCATTTACCTGGGTTTGTACGATGCCTGGCAAATGATATTCGATAGGGTCTTCGATGGTTATGATCTTTATCTGGGAAGTATGTATTTTTTTCAAGAAGGCATACAGCGTGGTTGTCTTGCCGGAGCCGGTAGGTCCTGTGGTAAGAATCATGCCGTCAGGTCTAGACATCTCTTTCATGAGAATCTCAAGAAGCTTCGGCGGAATGCCTAAACTTTCCAAAGGCACGTCGATGGATTTCGGATTCAAGATACGCATAACGACTGATTCATTGTATGCTCCGGGCAAAATCGAGACGCGTACCTCGACTTCTCCTATAGGGAGGCGGATACTGAAACGGCCATCCTGGGAATCTTTTTTTATATTCAGCTTCATCCCGGAAATGAGTTTTATGCGGGACAAAAGCAGGTTGTATGTTTCTATGTCGAACTGAATGAGTTCCTGGAGCACTCCATCAAGTCTGTAACGCAAACGCACATAGGTTTCTTCCGGTTCGAAATGTATGTCGGAAGCGTCGATGGCGAGAGCGCCTGCCACGGCAGTTTCCAATATTCGCGAGACGCGGTAACTTTTTTTGGCAGAAACGGTATTTTGAAGAATGGAAATGATGGTCGGTAGGCTTTTTACCTGGTCAATGATGGTGTTGATCTCGTCGCTGGATATTTCTAATGAGCCGGCCTTGCTTTCATATGCAAAAGAAAGGTCCTTGTATGTTTTCCATGCCTTCTCCAGATTTTGAGTAGAGGTTATGTAAAGTTCAGGAGTGTATCCTTTCGTTTTCAGAGTTTCCATAACAGCTAGCACTTTTTCGTCTTGCGGATTGCGGGCAGCAACTTTGACTTTTTTATCAATCAAGGCAAAAGCGCTAACATTAGCGGTGCGCGCCGTTACCTCGTCGATAAGACGTAGGGCGTCGGCATTAACGGGTATGCCCATGAGGTTTACATATTCCAGGCCGTATTTGCCTGAAAGTATCTGCACCAGATCTTCCTCCTCTTTTTTCAAGAGATCTCCAAGCCTGCGATTTTGTTTGTCTTCATCAAAAGTAAGAGTCATTGAGCATAAGTATAGCGCATTAGCTTATTACTGCGAATGGGGGTAGTTGGCAGGGAATCGCTAAATAAGGCCCAATTGAGGTGTTTTCGACAGCATTGATTATATACTTGACAATTGGGTATTGATTGTGCTATAATACTTAGGTACTTGTGATAGAGGCTAACCCTTTATTGCCTACAGCCAATGTATGGTTGTGATGTCACAAGATTAGAATTAGGAGTTCCTATGAAAATTAAATTTGTTTCCTTCATGTTGGTGTTGGTTTCTGCTTTTGTGTTCACTGGTTGCATCGGCGCATACGAGCATACCAAAAATGTGGTCCCCGGACCTTTCGGGAATTCCACACATGAACGCACAAGCATTCTCAACCCTCTCGGTAGCTTCGCTACTGATAACCGCCTTCCGGCGCAGCCCGGGGTTTTTGTGAGCAATGGTGGGCAACAACAATTGCCACCCAATGCACCAAGGGCGCCACGTCAACCCACCCTCTACTGGTCGCCTACCCCAATGGTCGATCAATACAGCTATTAGCTGTCGCAGTCTCACGAGCGCCGCTTTCTTCAGGAAAGCGGCCTCTTTTTATATAATTTAATAATGGGGCGCTGGCGAAAAGTCCATGTTATAGTATTTTAATGAAAACACATGTTTCTCATTCGCTAGCTGAAACTGAACAGATTGCCATTGACTGGTTGGCTGACGTGACGAAAAAATATTCAGATACCGATGCTGCAATCGTCGTCGGTTTGTCAGGTCATCTCGGTGCAGGGAAAACAGCCTTTGTAAAATTAGTTGCAAAAAATCTAGGGATAGAAGAAACGGTCACAAGTCCGACATTCGTTATAATGAAAATATATCCAACGAAGCATCCGCTATTTCGAAGATTGGTGCATATTGATGCGTACAGATTGGAACGACCCGAAGAATTACAGGTTTTGAATTTTGAAAAAATAGTTTCGGATAAGAACAACTTGGTTATGGTGGAATGGCCTGAGAATATCGCCGGTGCTTTATCTAAAGGGTATTCTACTATTAGTTTTGCTATAGAAATGGAAGATCAAAATAAAAGAACAATTTCATTCTAAATATATAGTACAATGAGCCTATGGTAGCATTAAAGGAACAACGAAAGAAAAGACTTATATTGCTGGATGCCCACGCTATTTTGCATCGTGCATACCATGCACTGCCCGACTTCTCTACAGCAAAAGGCGAACCGACCGGGGCATTGTTCGGCCTTTCAACGATGGTCATCAAAATTGTTGAGGATTTGAAGCCTGATTATGTGGTTGCTTGTTATGACGTAAAGGGTCCGACCTATCGCCATGAAGCTTACAAGGCATATAAAGCCGGCAGAAAAGTAGCCGATGATGAGCTCATCGTACAGATGAAGCGCTCAAGGGATATTTTTGCCGCACTCAATATTCCAATATACGACAAAGAAGGGTTTGAGGCGGATGATGTCCTCGGAACGATCGTGGAACAGCTCCGGACGAAAAGGGAATTGAAAAAACAGATAAGCAAGGCAGGCAAAAAAAAGTCTGATAAGAAGTCCGATTCTGAAATTCCTGAATCGGATATCGAGATAATAATTGCTTCGGGAGACATGGACACTATCCAACTGGTCCAAGATGACGAAGTGCAGGTGTATACGCTCAAAAAGGGAATCAAGGATACCATCATGTACAATGAAAAAGCCGTGTACGAACGTTTCGGCTTTGGTCCTGAACTGATCCCGGATTACAAAGGTTTGCGCGGCGATCCGTCGGATAACATCATCGGTGTGAAGGGGATCGGTGAAAAGACCGCCACTATTTTGATAACCACATTCGGCACTATAGAAAATATGTACGAGGAATTGGAAGCCGGCAATGAGGGTACATTCATAAAAGCGGGGATTACGCCGCGCATCATTCAACTGTTGAAAGATAATAAAGAAGAGGCCGAGTTTAGTAAAATGCTGGCAACGATCCGCAGGGATGTGCCGATCACATTTGTCTTTCCGGAGAATACTTTCAAAGAGAGCGTTGACGTTAAAAAATTGAATGTGCTTTGGAATGAGCTTGAATTCCGTACAATGGCGCAGCGTCTCGAAAAAGGACTCGGCAGGGTATCAGAACCGGTTCAGGAAAGACTCCTGACTGTTAAGGCTTCAAAGGAGGAAATTGAAAAAGCTGGAACCGCATTGTGGCTCATCAATTCCAATCTGACGAACCCTGCTCTAGAAGATATTCTGAATTTTGCGAATACGGATGATTTTGACGTGGCGCAAAAATCCGTCTTTGCGGCGCTCGATAAAAAGAATGCAAGAAAAGTATACGAAGAAATAGAATTGCCTCTCATTCCCATCACGCATCGCATGGAAGAGAGGGGAATCAAAATAGACCGTGCAGTTCTCGCCCATCTCTCGAAGACATATCACGCGGAAGTTACGCGGCTCGAACAAAGCATCTGGAAACATGCCGGCATGGAATTCAATATCAATTCACCGAAACAATTAGGCGAAATCCTGTTCGACAAACTAGGCCTTGAGGGCAAGAATATGAAGAAAACATCCGGTGGCGCACGTTCGACCCGCGAATCAGAATTGGAAAAACTGCGCGATCTGCACCCGATCGTGCCGATGCTGTTCGAATACAGGGAACTGACAAAATTACTTTCGACATATATCGATGCGATCCCTCCGCTTTTGGATGCGAACGACCGTCTGCACAGCGATTTTATTCCAGCAGGCACGACAACCGGGCGCATGGCGTCACTCGATCCCAATCTCCAAAATATCCCCGTGAAGTCAGAATTGGGAAGGGCGATCCGCGGGGCCTTCATTGCAGAAAAAGGTTTTTCATTGGCCGCCTTTGATTATTCGCAGATGGAATTGCGCATTGCCGCATTCTTGTCCGGCGATGAAAAATTGCTGGAGATTTTCCGGACAGGGGAGGACGTACACACATCGGTGGCAGCTTCGGTATTCAAAGTTCCCAAAGAACAGGTGACGCCTGACATGCGCCGCAAGGCAAAAGTCATCAACTTCGGAATCCTGTATGGCATGGGAGTTCTCGCGCTCAAACAAAATCTGGGCAGTACGTGGGACGAGGCGCAGACATATCTCAACAAATATTTTGAAACTTTTTCGACACTGGCCGACTATCTGAATACTGTTAAGGCGGAAACGGCTCGCCGAGGATACACCGAAACATTCTATGGACGCCGCCGCAATTTCGAAGGTATAAATTCAAAGATCCCATATATCAAAGCCCAGGCAGAGCGAATGGCTATCAATGCGCCCATTCAAGGAACTGAAGCCGATGTGATCAAGTTGGCTATGATCAGGATCGATGAATATATTTCAAAAAATAATTTGGAAAATGATGCATTTCCATTATTGCAGGTGCATGATGAACTGGTATACGAGATTCGTGAGGAAAAAGCGCAGAAAATAGCTGCGGAAATCGAACATATCATGCAGTCAGTCATGAAACCGGAAGAAACGAAGGGTGTTGTCCTCGAGGCTAAGGCCATAATCGGAAGAAATTGGGGAGAACTGAAATAGGATGTTCTCGAAATACGTCATATAATCTCGGTTGTATCAAGTGTCCTTTTAAAACCAACAAAGGAAACAAATATGTCGACCCTGTTGCAAGAATTATGTGAATTTTTAGCAAACAAATTGTGTGTGAAATTGGATCAAACAACACCCTCGTCACTGGGGCGCTGCATTCTTATTTGCGAACGTGAAATTCCAG
This sequence comes from Patescibacteria group bacterium UBA5187, assembly GCA_002413065.1. GTDB lineage: Bacteria > Patescibacteriota > Minisyncoccia > Phycocordibacterales > PALSA-1337 > C7867-002. Next base: position 1,243 of record DHWH01000007.1, on the reverse strand, counting down.
ATGACCAGATCAAAGGATTTGTCGTGGAATTTTATCAAAAACCTGATAGCCAGTTCACTTTCCAAAGTACGGATAACGGAGTTAAAGAAACGTTCGGCGGTTCTATTTACAAGAGGCGCACCGGAGTCCGGTAGATCCAGAAGGACACCTGACGCATCACTTGCGGTGATAAATGGTACCTCTCTCCATCCGAGGCATATCAGTGTGCACATGTACTCCGTACATGGACCCGAGCCTCTAATCCTCTGATCTGTTCTGGCGGTCTTCATTCACCATGAAGGCTTTTTTATTTGCAGCAATCGGCCTATACTGTATGCATGTTATATGTTTTTCACGGTACGGATGCGCCGACCTCGGGTGACAAGGCTCACACCTTGGTCAATTCCCTGCGAACAAAGAAGCCGGATGCCGCATTCGTGCACGTTACTGCCGATGAACGGAATTCCTCCGTTATCGAAGAGCATCTTGGGGGCCAAGGGCTTTTCTCCAATAAGTACATAGTTTTTTTGGATCGCATTACTGAAAATAATGAAGCAAAGGAGAAGGTTGTCGATTTTATTTCCAGTATGAAAGAATCAAGCAATATTTTTATCGTCCTTGAAGGGAAGCTGTTGGCGGATCTGAAGAAGTCATTTGAGAAGCATGCGGAAAAAGTGGTTATTTCCGATGAAAAAGACATGGCGACTGCCTTTAAGAAAAAAGAGTTCAACATTTTTTCTTTGGCGGATGCCGTAGGTTCGCGCGATGCAATAAAATCATGGATGATATATCGACAGGCAATTGAGAATGGGATTGAATCCGAAAGCATCCTGGGCACGCTCTTTTGGCAGGCGAAGTCGATGGTTCTCGCCAGGGAAGCGCAGAAAGCCAGCGAAGCGGGACTGAATCCGTTCGTCTTCGCCAAAGCAAAAAAATACGCCGGAAATTATTCAAAAGGGGAATTGAATACCCTTGTTACCCGCCTGATCACGCTGTATCATGATGGCCACAGAGGAATGAATGACTTGGAGTTGTCGATCGAAAGCCTGCTTCTCAATTGCGGAAATTAGGCACTGTGCTAATCTGTCTGTTACGTGCCCGTCGGGTGGCGGTACATTAATATTGCGCCCATAGCTGTTTTGGTAGTTGTTTACAATTATATTATTGCGCCCATAGCTCAGCTGGTAGAGCAACTCCCTTTTAAGGAGTGGGTCGTTGGTTCGACTCCAACTGGGCGCACATACGTTTAGTATTCAATAGCTTG
>DHWH01000011.1:5906-6461 GCA_002413065.1 Patescibacteria group bacterium UBA5187 | reverse complement strand
TGAGCGATCATCCTCCAATACGTTTCCGCATCGCGGATTTCCCCGCGCTGACCGCGTCCTGCAGACCAGCGTCTGAAATCCCCTGTCGAACGGCCTATAGGTTTGTTGACGGTTCCGAATTCTTCTTTCAATTCTCCCCATACGAATGAGAGATACCTTTTCTGAATTGTACGGTCTTTGAATTGCGCTTTGATGTGGGCATGACCTGCCGCAGTTTTTGCAATAACGAGAACGCCGGAGGTTTCCCTATCAAGTCGATGAACGATGCCAGATCTGTTTACAGGAGAACCATCGGGTGCAGTCATCGGATCACCGACATCCACAGCTTGCGGGTATTTCTCAGTTATCCAATCAGTCAGGAATGGACCTTCTGATTTGCCATTTGAGTGCACCATGAGACCAGCGGGTTTATTGATGACCACGCAATCAGCGTCCTCATAGAGAATTGGGATATTCAGCATGCTTTTATTGCTCATCTCTTGAATATACGCTACTCTATGCATCAGAAGCAAGGAACCGGGAAATAACTTGCGCGATTAGCTCAGTTGGTAGAGC
>DHWH01000011.1:1059-5832 GCA_002413065.1 Patescibacteria group bacterium UBA5187 | reverse complement strand
GGGGGTTCGAATCCCTCATCGCGCACAGACAACAAAAACTCTCCAATTGGAGAGTTTTTTGTTGTATCGAACCTTAGCTTTGCATAAGTGTTCCTTGCGCCTTGCGTAAGTGTTCCCTTACATCTGCGCTGCCATAGGAGCTGAACTCTTGCTTGCTGACCAGCCCAAAGCTGCGATAACAATGCCGAGTACGAGATGGAGCAAATTGTCTGCACCATTTACTGCAAAAATGCCGAGAACTGAACCCCAGATGAATCCGAGAATGGCAACAATGAGGTAAATAATACCAACCCACTTTAATGCAGAAGCTGCACTTGGCTTCGAAGCGACCGCGAGAAGAACAATACCGAAGATAAGATGAACGATACTGTGAACGACGCCAGCATCGAACAATGCTCCCTCACCTACGATTCCATTTCCTGGAATGAAGCCAAGGATAGCGACGAGAACAAAAATGATACCTATAACGAGTGCTGATTTTTTAGCCATATATATAAATTATTTGGTAAACGTACTATTTAGTAAGTACGTCAAAATTATACCATACCTTTATAGTGCAAATAGTGAGTAATACACAGGTTATACACCGTATTGTCCCCTCGGTTGGAATCGAACCAACATCAACGGCTTAGAAGTCCGCTGTTCTATCCATTGAACTACAAGGGGTTATGCACTGAAAGTAACATATTTTGAGGTTAAAACGAAGGATCCCCCACTCCATTGTATCCCTTACTCAAGGCCTCCCGAAGATTCGAACGATCACGAAATTCCGTCAAAACCTTTGAAAGCCCGCGCGTATCGACTGCCGTTGTTTGCGCCGGCTGTTCAGACACCTTCGAAGGATTGCGTAGCGTGTTATCGACATTTATATATGTATAGACACCCATAATAATCAAAATGATTCCGATGACGCATGCTCCGCTCAAAATAAGGGCCCAATCCGTGTATGGATCATCGCCTATTCCCCGCATCAGACTGCCGCGCATACGGGGCTTTGAATGAGCATGAATTGTAGATTTAAATAAGTTCATATTGATGGATGAAATCTGTTATATGGATGACGCGGCCGGCAATACGAGTTCCTTGGCCTGAATATCGAAGGATATGCTCCATCGGTCTTGCTTCTGAGCATCGCCTGAACCCGACGTATTCACGTTCACATGATCAATAGAAATAAGATACGGCAATGCCTCGGCATACATAAGCGTACGCATCACTGACGACCATGATCCGTGCGCGTCGACATGTCCGCGTATGACGCCTTGCGTACCTACTGCGGCCCCCTCCAAGCTATCGGCATCGATTGATGTCAGAGACACGTCACTTCCCGTCTGCTTCCCCAGAGACTCGATCGCTTCAATGAAAGTCACGACTCGGTTCGATGGTACGAATAACTCAGGAAGTTTTGCCCAATCTGCGGATGTCGAACCGTATAGCTCCGTGATGGCAAGCTCATGATACCTGTTATTTTTTTCCGAACTGACCATCGAGGCGGCTTTGATCGCACGATCCGTAGACAGCCCGACTGCATGGTACATATATCCGTATATGCTTGCGACCACAAGCATGACAAGGATCGCAAGGATAAGGAAAAATGAATGGCTGTGTGTTTTCTTCATGGCAGTGGTGTAGTGATTTGAATTGAAAACTGAATATTCGTGCTCTTTGCCAAAACCGAGACCGGGAAGCTGACTTTGTGCCCCGATGCTATGGATTCAAGACGGCTTTTGAAAGCCAGAAGCGAATCACGCGTCGGAGCAATACCTCCGATAGTAACTGTGGCAGTCGATGTCCCCATCTTTGCCAGCATTGCCGAATTGATGCGAATAGGGCCGCGCAGGCCGACGATCGTCTGTACCACAAAAGAAAAATCCTGTCCGTGCGTACTGTCCGTGAGGGAAACGAGCAATGCCTTATTGGCATTCAAATTGCGTTCCACATCCGCAACCGTTGATCCTTTTTTATCTTTGGTCAAAAGAATCAGACTATTTTCTGCATCGCGCTCGGCGAGCACCGCATGAACGAAAGCCGGGAACAAAGATCCAGTCCCGACAATTCCTGCTACGGAGATCAAAAAGCAAAGCACGATCACCAAACGAAAACGATACTCTCTGCGAAGTATTTTTCGTTCATGCAATGGCAACAGTGTGTGAAATATGTGTGACATGGGATTATTTATGCGTCCATGGCCAGACCGGCCGCTACGGCATAATCGAGAGAGTCCCCCTGCGCAATAGGCGGAACATACTCATCGAGACTGAAAGAGTTCTGCCAGACGGAAGCGACCGTCATTGAAAGATGAATATCGGCAACAACAGTACGGAGGGCATTTTCATACGAAGGAGCATCCCGGCCGACCAGCATCAGGCTGCCTAAAGGAAAATCGGTAGAACTGTGCGTCGCCCAATATTCATGAATACGGCTTATTTCTTTTGTAAGAAGTGAGATGTCCGAGTGCTCATCCGAAGGCGAGTGGCTTCCCCATGCTATGGTCGACGTAAAACAGACCACGCCGCCCAATATGAGATAGATGCCTGTTTTGAGGCTCATGATATGAACGACCATAACCGCATGTCTCACATGAGGCGGGATTATCGCCCGCGCTATCGCCTTCGGCACAACTTCGAATGCTACAGGAAATATATCCGCCGAACGCAAAAGCGCAATATAATGTTCGATATACGTTCGCGGCACGACGGAAACGCTCACGCGCAAAGCCCCGGCCGTTACGGATACCGGTAAAATATCAAAAGAAAAAACGGCATCCTTGCCCGACAAAGGAACATTTTCCTCAAGTTTGAACTCGATATTCTGTTCAATGGCATGAATATCGGTCGATGGAACATCGGTTTGAAAAAGGTAGGCTTTCTCTTCCGGTATCGATACTTTCACATACTCCAGGTTATTTTTTTTATCGAATTCGGAAAGTATGGTGAGGAGTTGTTTTTCATTCTTGATATCTCCGCCCGTCATGATTCCTTCCGGAATCTCCGTCATGGCGTATTTCTGAATGGAATGATCGGCACCAATAGAATATTCGAGACAACGGATGGCGTCGTCGGAAATATCAAGCCCGGCATATTTCATCACCATGAACTTTGGCGGTGGAAATAATTTGAAGAACGCGGACGTGTGCATGCTGCAATTATAGCAGAAATAGCAAATATGAAATAAGGATAAGGTTACGCGCCGCTTAGATAGCATTTTTTCTAGTTTCCCGAAAAAATCCCCAAATACCCGGCAGAGCCGAAATAACAATAACAACGAGTACTACAGGAAGAACATATCTGTCGGGATTGGGGATCAAAGCCCCCAAACCATAACCCAGCCAGAGCATTGCCCATGTCCAGAAAAAACCGCCGACAAGATTGTAAATAAGGAATATCCGATAGTTCATGCGGCCAACGCCCGCCATGATAGGTGCGAACGTTCGGATGACCGGCATGAAACGTGCCAAGATAATCGTCTTTTTGCCATGTTTTTCATAAAATTTCTGGGCGCGCTCGACATGCTTTTTATTAAAAATAACCGAGTTTTCTTTTTTAAATAGGGCCGGCCCTATTTTCTTGCCGAAAGCATAGCCGACATTATCACCTATGACCGCGGCAATGAATGTTCCGACCAGAAGCCATGCAAACGATACATATCCTTGTGATGCGAAAAATCCGGCGGTGAACAGCAACGAATCGCCCGGAAAGAAAAAACCGAAAAAAGCACCCGTTTCCAGAAAAATAATCGCTATGACTCCTATGGTCCCCACGGCAGCTATGAGTGCACGCGGATCGGTAAGGGTGTGGAGAATGGTGGAGATCATGTGTATCAATCGTTATTATATTTTAATTACTATGCGGCACTTGTTCCCGGCGGAATGGAAGCATTGGGCTCTAAAAGTGAAAAAGCTCCTTCACCCGCAGAAACTGCGAACAACATACCGTTACTTTCATGCCCGCGAATTATCCTGGGCTCGAGATTCGTCACGAACATGCAAGTTTTCCCCACCAAAACTGCTGGATCCGGAAAATGCAATGCAATACCAGAGACGATCTGACGCGGCTTGGCATTACCAAGTTCGTCTTTCTCGGCAAAATCAACTGACAGTTTGAATAGTTTGTCCGTGTCGAGTATCTTCTCAGCTGACAAAATCTTGCCAGCCTTAATTTCTACTTTTTTGAAGTCTTCGTAGGAGATCATGGGATGAGTATAAGGTATTTACTATAAAGTATAAAGTATTCGGAAATAATCATTCCATATCCCCTAAATCCGGTTCTGTATCCGGTTCTGCTTTTCTATGGCGGTCCAAATAACTTTGAAGTATGAGCGCCGCGGCCGAAGCATCTATCAGGTCATGTTTTCCCTGAAGTTTTTCAGCATGCATACTCGTCATGAACTCCGCTTCCCAATGGACGATGAATCCGTGAGCTTCGAGTAGTTTTTTGAGCTCGGTACTTCTCAGCAAAATTTCGTTCGGTTGACCTTTGTAATCTCGGGATTCACCCAACACTATTTCCTTGGTCTCATACTGCGTCGCAACTTTTTCTATTTCGGCCAGCATATCCGGTTTATTCACAATGACCGAAACTGGCATCGCGAACTGGCGTTTTTCATCAGATACAGCTACACCAATACGCTTTGAGCCGTAGTCTATGCCGAGGAGTCTAGTTGGATTCATAATTAAGTATAGCTCTAAATGCGGATGGGGTGAGATTCGAACTCACGGTCCCCTTGCGAGGACGACAGTTTTCAAGACTGTTGCCTTAAACCACTCAGCCACCC
>DHWH01000011.1:542-984 GCA_002413065.1 Patescibacteria group bacterium UBA5187 | reverse complement strand
GCCTTAAACCACTCAGCCACCCATCCAATAACAAAATACTCGCATACAATGCGTTTCTAATCAAATTAGACAGTGCTATAATAATCCCATGGCTACAGAACCTCTCGTATCGTGGAATGCACCCGAACATTTCTATGTTGATAAAAAACCCGACTGGTATTGGGCCGTCGGCATCATTACTCTCGCCATAGCGGCGGTCGCATTCATATTCGGCAATGTCATCACCGGCATATTCGTACTCGTTGCAGCCGCCGCATTGGTCCTCCACGCATCACATCCGCCGCGGATCATATACCATGAAGTCAACGACCGCGGCATAGTCCTGCACGATACGCTCTATCCATTCGTGACGCTCGACTCATTCTGGATTCCCCATGACGAGTTTCCTCCCAAGATTATTTTGAAATCCCGAAAGACGTTTATGCCGTATATTATTATATAG
>DHWH01000011.1:0-419 GCA_002413065.1 Patescibacteria group bacterium UBA5187 | reverse complement strand
ATATTATTATATACATCGACGAGATTGATCCTGAAGAAATTCGCGAGGTGATGCTGAAATACATTGCCGAGACGGAACACCATGAACCCTTTTTGAAACATGTACTGGAACGCTTTGGATTTTAATGCGTTCTGCACGGCTTTCTTCATATACATAGTCAGAGCATACTGATCCCCCTCTTCACCTATGTACGCTACGGCGTAGTAAATGATAACGGCCACAGCGAGTACAAAACTGCCATAGACGGCAAGTATCAGGATGCCGACATTCATGTGAAAAAACGAATGAACTACGAATTGGTACAGACCGATAGCTCCTGCACAGAAAACTACGCATACCCATAGAGATGGTTTGCGGAAATTATCGTCTTCAGATTTTTTAATAAAAGGGTGCGGCATGGTAGTGTCATCATCCATGCC
>DHWH01000003.1 GCA_002413065.1 Patescibacteria group bacterium UBA5187 | reverse complement strand
AAGCTATTGAATACTAAACGTGTGCGCATCCACTGAATAAGAGTCCCCTCACCTACATCTTTTTCGGCACACGTATCCCTAGCACCCACAAACCATTAGTCATGGTCGCCACAAATACTTTCGTCAGAGCAACATAGTACGCTGAAAAATTATTATTCTTATCCACAATTACCTGCGAAGCATAAAAACTATTGAATGCTCCGGCGAGAGTTATCAAATAGTTTGCAACATGCTGAGGCGCATATTCATGCTGAGCCCGTTCGATGACATCCGGAAAACGAGTAATGAGCTTTTCAAGCAGACTGACTTTTTCAGGCAAAAGAATAGCGCCGCCTGTACCCGCCACAGAAATATCTGCATTCTCAAAAATCCCTTCTTGTTTCGCCTTTGCCAAAATAGATGTCGCACGCACAGCAGAATACTGCAGATACGGACCCGAATCCCCTTCGAATGAAATGGAAGCTGCGGAATCGAATATCACATCACCGCCAATCGATGAGCGCAGGATAGTGTACTTGATGGCCCCGACGGCAATATCATTTGAAATTTCCTCGGCCTCCGCTGGCGTAAATTTTCTCTCTGCGATTTTATTCCTCACCAACTCTTTGATATCCGCGAGCAATGATTCAGCTGAAATTACATTCCCGGTACGAGATGACATCTTGCCGGATGAAAATCTCAGCATGCCGTGGCCGATATGCCTGGTTTTCGCACCCTGTTCGGCATTGATCATGGAAATCGCCTGTATCAGAACTTTGAAATATGCATTCTGTTCATTGGCGGTCACGATGATTGATTGCTCCGTATCGGGATATTTTTTGAACTTCGTCATATTGAGACCGACTTCTTTTGCCTCGTATGTCGGCAGACCGTGAGAATTTATGAACACCCGAGTGTGCAATCCATACTGCTCCCCTTTGAAGACGATAGCGCCCTCGCTCTCTTCAAAAACTCCTTTAGCAAGGTATGCTTTGACCACTTCGAGACCGACCGGGGCCATTTCGCTTTCGTATATATATTCATCAAAATGCGTGCCTAAAATTGCATAGAGCATTTCAAAATGATCCAAACTCCATCGCCTTCCCTTCTCATACAATGCATTGATAGCCGGATTGGATCTCTCGTAAATAACTTTATTCAACGCATCTATATCATCTTTGGCGGCCGGATCTGATTCGTACAGCCTGGTTCCTTCAACATACATTTTTCCGAGAAATGCAGTTCTATCCTGAATAGGGGCCGAGTCGGGAGGCATTTCATCCTTATGCTTCTCCAGTGCCCAGATCGATTTTGCGATGTGCAGGCCAATATCGGACGGATAGCAGATGCGCACCACTGATGCGCCAGAATATTCAACAAGTCGAGAAATAGATTCGCCGATGGCATTCGCCATGAGATGGCCGATATGAAAAGTTTTAAACGTATTCGGATCAGTGTATTCGACTAAAATCTTTTTTCCTGAATTGACCGCGAGCTTGCCGTAATTGTGTGCGATTTTTCCTGCACCGGCAGATGCGATGCTCACGATTTCCTTTGCAAAAACTTCCTCTTTTATTTTGAAGTTAATGAAACCGGCACCGGCAATATCGACCGATGCGACCGATTCCGGAATATTTTTTTTGAACTCATCAACAATATTTTCCGCCAACGCACGGGGAGACATGCCCATTTTCTTTGCATATGCCAAAGCAATATTCGTCGAAAAATCCCCATGCTCTGGGTTTTCCGGATAATCAAGTTTTACCTGCGCCTCGACTCCTAGTTCTTTCAAAATTACCCCGAGGCGATCGGCTATATGTTCTTTCATGGAAGTATTGTAGCAAAGATAAGATATTCCGCCTTACTTCCCTCTCAAAATATGATCGATCTTCTTCGCAATCACTTTGAAATCTTTTTCCTTCTTGCCGCGCGTTGTTTCTGCGGCAGTACCCAATCTGATGCCTGAAGGATCCGTGGGCGGACGCGTATCGAATGGAATCGTATTTTTATTGACGATGATCCCTTCCTTTTCGAGCCTGTCGCTCGCCTCTTTGCCGGAAACCCCTCCTGCGCCATTTTTATTTTTTGAACCATCATTCCAGGTATCAACAAGAATCAAATGCGTATCAGTGCCGCCGGAAATAATGCGCCATCCGTATCGATGCAATTCATCCGCCAAAACTTTTGCGTTCTTCACAACCTGTGCGGCGTATTTTTTGAATGAAGGACTGGCCGCTTCCTTGAGCGTGACCGCGACAGCGGCGATCTGGTTGAGATGCGGACCGCCTTGAAGGCCTGGGAAAACGGCCCTGTCTATTTTTTTATATAATTCACGACTGTCTTTCCTGGAAAATATGAGAGCCGAACGAGGGCCGCGAAGCGTCTTGTGAGTTGTCGTTGTCACGATATCCGCATATTCAAATGGTGATGGGTAGACCTTGCCTGCAACCAGTCCGGCGAGATGGGACATATCAACCATCATGAGCGATTCGGCCGCATCGACGACCTCGCGCATCCGTTTCCAGTCGATAGTTCGTGGGTATGCGGTATATCCCGAAACGACAATGAGAGGTCGCTCCTTGATCGCAAGCTCGCGTAGCAAATCATAATTCAATGTTTCAGTGGTTTGATCCAATCCGTACGGGACCTGCGTCCAAAATTTTCCCGTAGCGGAAACTTTGTGTCCGTGGGTCAAATGTCCCCCGTGATCGAGCGACATGCCCATGATTTTTCCATGCTGGGGTACGAGCGCTGTATACACAGCCAGATTCGCAGGCGATCCTGAAAGCGGCTGAACATTCACATGCCATTCATTCGGATCAAGGTTGAAAAGTTTCAATGCACGTTCTTTGCAGAGATTTTCTATCTTGTCGATGACCTCATTGCCGCCGTAATAGCGATGTCCGGAATATCCCTCGGCATATTTATTGGTCAATTCAGAACCAAGCGCTTCCAATACGTCTTTGGATACGTAATTTTCCGATGCGATAAGGTTGACGACTTTCTTCTGACGCGCGCACTCGGCATTCATGAGTTTTTTTATTTGGGGGTCTTTCATGGCATTATCCTAGCATGTTTTTTCTGACGAGCGAAGACTTGAATGTGCGTACAAAAAGAGAAAGAAAAAGGCGTCGCACAACCGGTGTGCGACGCCTCCCTTTCACCCGTAGCATGGCAGCTAGAACACCAAACCAAACAGTACCGCGGCGAAATTGGGCCGGTGGCAAGTATTTCTCAAAATCACAACATGGTTTAAATGAAGTAATTTGGGAGGATAGAATTGCACTTGGGGGGACCGGCTTTTTTGGTCGATCAGTGAGTTGTCCGAGGGAACCCAGGAAAAGCCTGAGCACCTGCTCCGCGAGGAGATAAACACCTACACCTGATCTTTGAACGGCACACGAGTGCTCTAATGAAATAGATTACTCCCGGACTTTCTGTCTGTCAACTCCAGTCCCTTAAGTTGTTTTTAAACTACTTTGAACTGAAGGAAGAATCCTTGCGGTCCTTTTCGTTGAAACCGCCCGCAACAGTCATTTTTGCTTTAAGAGACCCGTGAGAATCATACTCTGCCAAAGTGAGCATACTTGGACGGAAACTATCGAGATCTTTGACGTCGTCGCTCAATACCAATTTTGGAAAAGCTTTGGGTTCTCTTGTGAGCTGTTCTTTTACCTGCTCGATATGATCATGGTAGATGTGAGCATCACCCAGGGTGTGCACAAATTCCCCAGGCTCATACCCTGCGATCTTGGCAACGATCATCGTCAAAGCCGCATAGCTGGCAATATTGAAAGGCACTCCCAAAAACATATCGCAACTTCGCTGGTATAACTGACATGAAAGCTTGTTCCCTGAGACATTGAAATGAAAAAGGATATGACACAGCGGGAATGCGAGAGCTTCTCCCGGCTTGGCCATGGAATACAAATATTGAGGGTTCCAAGAGGATAGGATGGCGTGCTTCCTTTCAGGAAAATTCTTGACGGTATCGATGACCCAGGCGAGCTGGTCTATCTTCCTTCCGTCAGCGGCCGACCATGCGCGCCACTGTTCGCCGTAGATGTGAGGAAGTTCCCCGTGTGCCGCGGCAAAAGTATCATCGGTTTTTATTTTCTCCACAAATTCTTCCAATGTGAGCTGAGGCAACGTTCCCGCATCCGCTTTTTTCTTGTATATCTTGTATGGGTAATCATTCCAGATAGGAACTTTGTTATCGACGAGATACTTGATATTGGTCTGCCCTGAAATGAACCAATACAACTCATGCATGATGCTGTTCCATGGCACTTTCTTGGTCGTCAGCAACGGGAATCCTTTTGAGAGATCGAAACGCATCTGTCTGCCGAACACACTTGTGAGTCCGATGCCGGTATTATGATCGTGCTTTTCCGTGCCATTATCCAGAATATCCTGGAGCATATCTAGATACTGATGTTCCGGATGACTAATTTCTTTATTCATATTATTTTTAAATTAATGATTAAAAAATTAGTTATTTTGATTTTTTGGAAACCTTGGTGTTTGAGGCCTTGGCGTTCTTGAGACTCTTCTTTAACTCTTCCTCTTTTGGATCGACGAAATGCTGCCAATCGCGGTTGTGATATCGTCCGGTG
>DHWH01000019.1:1805-4405 GCA_002413065.1 Patescibacteria group bacterium UBA5187 | reverse complement strand
ATTATATGAACATACCTCACAGATTTTGGAATATTGCGATCGGAGCGGGAGCCCTTCTTATCGTATTTCTCGCTGTTCTCTCCATCAAGGAAATAAAATCCATCGGATATGTCGGAATGAATCCGAACCTGGTCAATTCCATCACAGTCGATGGCAGTGGGGAAACATTGGCAATTCCTGACGTGGCTACGTTCTCGTTTACGGTAACAGAAACCGCTCTCACCGTTGCTGAGGCGCAATCAAAAGCGACAGATAAGGCCAATGCCGCATTGAAAGCGATCCGTGCAGGCGGCGTCGCTGAAAAAGACATACAGACAACCTCGTACAATATCAATCCGCGCTATGAATATCAAAATGGAGTATGTACCGTATCAAGTTGCCGCCCAAGTAAATCTGTTCTGACCGGGTATGAAGTCAGTGAAAGTATCCAAGTCAAAGTCCGTGATCTGACGAAAGCTGGAGCATTGTTTACATCGATCGGTTCGCTCGATGTGCAAAATGTGAACGGCCTCTCGTTCTCAATCGATAATCCTGATGCTGTAAAGGCTGAAGCCCGAGGCAAGGCAATTGCCAGCGCCCAGACCAAAGCGCGCGAGCTCGCAAGACAGCTCGGTGTTTCATTGGTCAGGATCAGCAGTTTCTATGAATCCGGTCAGCAGTCTGGACCTATAGCATATGGCATGGGGGGAGATATGATGGCAATGAAGTCATCGGTTGCTCCTGCAGTACCAGAGATTTCACCAGGTCAGCAGAAGGTAACGGCTAGCGTCACTATCACATACGAGATCAAATAATCGCCAAACATCTCATGGTGAAGGATAAAAAGCGCATCAATTAAGGATGCGCTTTTTGATTTGACTTTCCTTAAATAGAGGTATACTATACACAGGTAATCCCCAGCAGGGGTTTTTTAATACGAAACAGAAAAATCATGAGTCTCATCACTTATATCAAGGAAACACGGGTCGAAATGACCCACGTAAACTGGCCAACGCGAGAGCAGACCATTCGTTTTACCGTACTTGTCATTATAGTTTCTTTGGCCACGGCACTATTGCTCGGAGTATCGGATTTCGTCTTTTCAAAGTTACTTACGTTACTTTTCTAGTCTAGATTAGCGGCAGCATCATTAATCTTTATTACCCATGACCAAACAGCACATAACTGGTGAACGCAATTGGTACGCTATACATACGTATGCGGGTTATGAAAACGCGGTCGCACGCAACTTGAAACAGCGCATCGAATCTTTGGGCATGGAAGACAAAATTTTTGCAGTCATTGTTCCTACTGAAAAGAAGATCAAGGTCAAAGGCGGAAAGCGCGTTGAGGAAGAGGAAAAAATTTATCCCGGATATGTGCTCGTGGACATGATAGTTACTGACGATTCATGGTACGTCGTGCGCAATACGCCTCGCGTTACAGGTTTCGTGGGAGCCGGGGTTTCTCCTGTTCCATTGGATCAGAAAGAAGTCGATTCATTGTTCGCTCGCATGGAAAAAGGGGAGACCGAACACGCTATCGACCTCACTCCGGGGGATCTCGTGAAGGTCGCTGACGGTCCATTCAAGGACTTTGAAGGCAAGGTCGCGGAAGTAGATACTCAAAGAGGCAAGATCAAGGTGCTCGTTTCCATGTTCGGCCGTGAAACACCAGTCGAACTCGATTTCTTGCAAGTTAAGAAGGTCTAAGGTATCATCCAACAACTACTATGGCAAAGAAAATAATAAAAAAAGTTAAGGTTCTCGCTCCGGCAGGCAAAGCTACGCCAGCTCCTCCTTTGGGCCCGACACTCGGTCAGGCAGGTGTGAACATCGGTGATTTCACCAAGAAGTTCAACGAAGCTACCAAAGACAAGATGGGCGACATTATCCCTGTTGTTATCACGGTGTACGATGATCGTTCATACACATTCGTTCTCAGAACTCCTCAGGCATCAAGTCTCATTTTGAAGGCGTTGAAACAGGAAAAAGGTTCCGGCAAGCCCAATACAAAGAAAGTCGGTACTCTTACGAAAGCTCAGCTGAAAGAGATCGCCGAGAAAAAGATGGGGGATTTGAATGCAAATACAGTTGAGGCGGCAATGAAGATCATCGCAGGTTCAGCACGGTCAATGGGGGTGGAGGTTAAGTAATCAGACGTTTTCATTCTATTAAACAAAAAAGAGGCCCTTGATGGCCTCTTTTTTGCTTATTCCGCCCGGGACAATCTGCTGTGATTACTATTGAAAGGTGGGGGTAGTGGTCTCGGTTCTACCACTTTAGTTAACTAAAGTGGGTATCGCCGGATAATGTCCCCATCGGTTATTCTTTTCTTCTTTCAATAATGCCACTTTTTATTCACCCCTATTTATTACCCTACTTGTTTACTGAGTACTCAAGCAACATCGCGCCACTCTCCGTTTTTACTGAATCAACAAGCGTCAATTTGTAATCCATTTCTTCCTTGAATAATTTTATACCATCGCCGAATACCACTGGCTCGATCGTGAGATACAGCGTATCAACAAGACCTGACTTCATGAACATTGTGTAAATTTGAGAACCGCCGCAGATGGCGACTTCTTTGAAGCCGCGCGCTTCGAGGTCGGCGAGCAGATC
>DHWH01000019.1:1117-1736 GCA_002413065.1 Patescibacteria group bacterium UBA5187 | reverse complement strand
CTTCGAGGTCGGCGAGCAGATCAGCCGGTGATTTGGTCGTAGTTTCAACATCCCCCATGCCTTCAATAGGGGTTGGAGAATAGACGATATTGAGGCGGTCTTTGAGCGCCTTGCCGCCAAGCGTGAGCCAGGTGTTTTGACCCATGATTACGACACCCGCTCGCTTAGTAAGCTCTATAAAACGAGCTTTGTCCTCCTTGCCTGTCCAAATCGTCGATTTGCTGCCTTGGGTTGCGAATCTGGAGATGTAGCCGTCGGCGGTCTGTGCGACGATGATGAAAGTTTTCATGCGGATAGAATTAGATATTAAAATTAGTTGTTTGTCACCCTATGAAATCGACTGTAGTAGGATTATACTTCATATCATCCTTAATATGAATTCCATGAAGCAGACCTATGAAGTAGAAATAAAAACACTCCTTGGATCAAAGGAGAACGCGGACAAACTCAAAAAGGATTTTCAGAAGATGTTTCCCGACATGAAGATCATAGGGGAAGGAAAACAGCTCAATCATTATTTCAATACGCCAAAGGATTTTACTCTTCTCATACAAAATCTTACCCCTCATATTTCCACCGATAAGCAAGAATCCTTTCAAAGTATTTTAACTCACAGTCA
>DHWH01000019.1:0-1064 GCA_002413065.1 Patescibacteria group bacterium UBA5187 | reverse complement strand
AAGACATCGATACGTACCCGCGATGCGGACGGCAAAGTTATTTTCGTCATGAAAGCTTCGGTAGGGGATGATTCAAGTTCGAATGGGGTCAAGAGAATAGAATTCGAGGCTGTTGTGAGCATGACCTTGTCGACACTGGATCACATTTTGCTTGATTCCGGTTGTACATATCAGGCCAAGTGGTCCCGTGCCAGAGAAGAATATGGGAATGGAGACATGCATATCTGCATAGACAAAAACGCCGGTTACGGATATCTCGCGGAGTTTGAGAAGGTCACATCAGATGAAGCCGCCCTTGATGCGGCAAGAACCGAACTTCTCGCAATCATGACCAAACTGGGCGTATCGGAACTTCCGCAGGACAGGCTGGAACGGATGTTCGCGCATTACAATGCCCATTGGAACGAGTATTACGGAATGGACAACATTTTTGTCTTACAATAATTTACCTTAAATTTATCTTACAATAAACACCATGTATCTTTCAGACCAAGACATAAAAAAAGCGCTTCAAAAAGGGGAAATAGTCATCCAAAGTTTTGATGAGGCCCGCCTTCAGCCGGCCAGTTATGATATTTTACTTGGAAACAAATTCGTAGTGAGTTCGACAGAATCCACTATAGCCATCGATCCGGTCAATAAAATTTTTCCGGAAACCAAGGAAATAATCATTCCTGACAGCGGGATGTTCGTTTTGCATCCAGGAATCAGTATTTTGGGGACTTCTGTTGACTATTTCGGCTCCGACAAATATTTGATTCACTTATCGGGCAAGAGCAGTCTGGCGCGTCTCGGCCTCATCATTCATAACACCGCAGGTATCATCAATCCGGGCCATTTTCTCAATATCACATTCGAGCTATGCAATCTTAACCGGTTGCCTATCATTCTCCGGCCGCAAATGAGGATCGGTCAGATACTTTTCTCGCAATTGACCAGCAAGCCCACCAAAGACTACAAATCCACCGGACGATATCACAACCGCGATTGGCAGCATTTCGTCGATCCAAAAGAGGAAGAGTTAAAGAAGAGTCTCAAGAACGCCAAGGCCTCAAACACCAAGG
>DHWH01000014.1:13703-40710 GCA_002413065.1 Patescibacteria group bacterium UBA5187 | reverse complement strand
GCCAAGCTATTGAACCTATACGGCCAATTTGACTTTTGCCTTATTTCTATGCTTTACTTACGACTTGAGCCGGGCGGCTCTTTTTAAGAGCCAACTCCCTATTCTGACAAAAAAACGCGTTATTTATTACTTTATTATCATTTATGGACATACGAAACATCGCAATTATCGCACACGTGGACCATGGCAAAACCACGCTGACCGACGCTATCATGACCCAATGCGGTCACGGTGACGAAGGTTCAATGGACTCGAACGCACTCGAACAGGAGCGCGGTATTACTATTTACGCAAAGAATACTTCCATCACCTACAAAGGTTCGAAGATTAACATCGTCGACACTCCAGGTCACGCCGATTTCGGTTCCGAAGTCGAGCGCGTCCTCCGCTCCATCGATACAGTTCTTCTCGTAGTCGATGCACAGGAAGGTCCGATGCCTCAGACCCGTTTCGTGTTGAAGAAGTCTCTTGAGCTCGGCATCAAACCTATCGTCATCATCAATAAAATCGACAAGCCTGCAGCAAACCCAATGCGCGTCCACGATGAAGTGTTGGAACTCTTCATGGAGCTCGGTGCCAATGATGCACAGCTCGATTTCCCTACTATCTATGCCATCGGTCGCACTGGCGTTGCAAAAAAAGAGATGGCGGATGAAGCAAAAGATCTTACTCCGCTTTTGGATGCCATTATCGAACACGTTACTCCTGCCAACCAAAAGGATGGTGCAGTAAAACCTCTCACCGCTCAAGTATTCAACCTCGGCTACGATAACTTTCTCGGACGTCTCGCAGTCTGCCGTATTTATGATGGAACCATCAAGGATGGTCAGGCTGTCTGGGTCAAGGATGTGAACGGCAAATCATTCACAGGAAAAGTCACTAAACTCTTTACTTTCAGCGGCAAGAAGCGTGTCGAAACCAAGCAAGCCGAATCAGGCGACATTGTCACCGTAGCCGGTCTTCCAGAAATTTTCATCGGCGAAACCATTACCGACAATGACAAGACTGCCGCTCTCCCTGCCATCACCGTCGACGAACCCACCATTTCCCTCCAATTCCTCGTCAACAATTCCCCATTCGCAGGTCGCGAAGGTACTTTCGTTACCGGTCGCCAGATCCGTGAACGTCTCGAACTCGAACTTGAGACCAACGTCGGACTCAAAGTTGATTTCGGTTCAAATGAATTTTTCAATGTCTTCGGTCGTGGAGAACTCCACATCGCTATCTTGCTCGAAAATATGCGTCGCGAAGGATACGAAGTCCAGGTTTCCCAGCCAAAAGTAATTATCCGTGAAGAAGGCGGTGAAAAACTCGAACCGTTCGAGGAGTTGATCATCGATGTGCCGCAGGAATTCTCCGGTGCCATTATCGAAAAGCTTGGCAAGCGTAAGGGTATCATGAGCAACATGACCACTCACGGCAATCAGGTGCGCATGGTATTCGAAATTCCCACTCGTGGTATCCTCGGTTACAAAAACGCATTTACCATCGACACCAAAGGTGAAGGCATTATGTCGAGTCGTGTAGTAGGCTTCAAGCAATATGCCGGCGAGATCGAAAAGCGTGAAACTGGCTCCATGACTTCCATGGAATCTGGCAAGTCTCTCGGCTTCTCATTATGGAACCTCCAAGATCGAGGTCGCATGTTCATCGGTCCTGCAGTAGAAGTCTACGAGGGTATGGTCATCGGCGACACCTCGAAGGGTGACGATATGGATGTGAACCCATGTAAGGGTAAAGCAATGAGTAACATGCGTTCATCAGGAAAAGATGAGGCACTCATGCTCGTGCCTCCATACGAACTCACCATCGAACGTGGACTTGAACTGATGCGTGAAGATGAATATCTCGAGATCACTCCAAAGAACGTTCGCCTGCGCAAGAAGTTTCTTACAGATTTGGATCGTGCAAGATCAAAGAGAAAGGATCTATAAAAATCTTCGTTCTCTTAATCGACAGTGCGCACGCCCCCATTCCTGCATCTTTCCCTATTTGGTGCGCCAATGATCGCATGTAAGTTCCGCTTGAACATTTCACACGGAGTTTGATGATCGGAAATTCGCGCGGCGATTTAGTCTGATTTTGTACATCCGACTCACTTAACTCACCTACTCCACCCAAAATCTCATTCCACCTCTTTTTAATTTCCTGCTGGCGAAAATCGCCTTTTACAAGATTGATATTACTGAAAATTCGTTTTTTCAGATCGCCCGCCGACACAATTGAATTTCCAAGCACTTTAGTTGAGTAAAGTGACACATTTTTAGTAGGCATCTTCCCCAGCGCGGGCAATTCGCCGGCACGAGCCAACGCGTGAAGCTGTTTTCCATTTACCGTCTTGGAGGAATAAGGCGGATATACCTGCGTACTTACGACGGTTTTTCCGTCATTTCTCTCAAATGAAGAAATGAGAGCGTTCACCGCAGTCATTATTTTTTCCGGCATGAGTGGGGCGAAAACGCCCGGCGTAGCCGACCCCGATGTTGCAACTCCCAACGTATCATATGTATCCGTCGTGATCCCAAATAGAATCTCGACTTCATATTCCTTATCCAATCCCAAATATTTTTCCTTATTCTTACATTCTTCGCCAATCAGTATCAAAAGCTCCCCTTCCGCCATCGGATCCAGACGTCCGGCGTATGTCATGGGAACTTGCGCCAAATCAAGCCGCGTCGCACGAAACCGCTCGAGCGCTTCGAGAGGCGTTTCCCCCAGATTTTTATAGACCAAAACATATTTTTCGTGCATACCAGCCATAATACCCCATTCAAAGAAAAAAGCATGCGTACTTGGATTCAGCAGATAACTACAACGAATACAAATCAAAATCCCCACGCAACCGCGTCTTCATATCCTCAATGAGCACTTTTCTTTTTTCCTCCTTTGCTTCCTGTGCCATCTCGACAAATGGCGCATAATTGATGATATTCAGCACCTTTATCCCATATGCGCGATTGCGATATTCCTTGGGCGAAAGACCATACCCATCTATAAAAGCGTCTTTTTCATCGATGGAAAGATCATGGAGCGCTACGGACAGATCCCATTGAGGAGCAATGCTCGATACGCACGATTCCCAATCCAAGATCGCGCAGATTTTCCCCTTTTCATTCAACAAAATATTCTTAAGGCGCATGTCACCGTGATTCAGCGTCGGTTTGCCTGACCACGTTTCGATCTCTTTAAGCCCGGCCCGCAGTTTCGCCATGCCTTCCTCATTCAATATTTTATGACGTTCAAAAATAGCCAAGCGCTTCTCCATTTCGAGTTCCTTTTCCAAATAATCTTTCCACGTTTCCTTGCGCGAAAGCTGATTGCTCGACCAGTCAAAAATATGACCGAAGCCGGATGTGGCTGTTGAATTTATAAGTGCGGTATATTTTCCCATTTCATGGATCACAGCAAGACGTTCTTCCAATACAGCCTGGTTCGCCGGACGACCATCAATGCGTTTCACTATCATATACGGAAACGTGGAGGCCTCATTCGCAACCTCTAGAATTTCAGGGACGGGCACTTTCATCTCCCTGACCTTCGCGACGGCCCACTGCTCTTTTATAAAAAATTGCAGCCGCACCTGCTCGTCTGCAATGCGAATGATGTACGTGTCGCCGTCCACATCCGCCTCATATACAAAATTGGCAAAACCGCCGGAGAGTTCGCGAACCTCTTTCGGCGCTTTGCCAAAATGATGCTTGATCACGTCATGTACTGTGTCGGTTGTTACTTTCATAGTGTATGTGGCCCCTAGTTACTTCCTTCTAGTCGCCGCTTTTGTACTACATATGCAAGCGATGTGAGCAACTCTCCGAGATCATGCGGCTGATCCAGCCTGATCGTCTCGCGAATCCCTTTGAAAGGCAGATTCTGCGTCCCGACCGTGACGGAAAGTCCCACATCCGAAAGAAAGCAATCCATCATAGTATCTCCGGCACCCACGGAATCAGGAAGGAATACATTGAGAAGCCGGGCCATTTCTCTGGTTCCAAATGATTTGTCCACTCCTTTTGTCGTGAAGAAACTGGTCGGCTCCTTATGCTGATAACTCATGAGGACATCCCTCGGCTGATTCACCAGTACGAGCGACATGCATACCTGTTCCCTTTGCATCCGTTTTTTCAATTCGGGAATATCCGAAGAAAAAATTTCCACTGCGCTTTGGTATTTTTCTTTGACCGGAGGGATCATGTGTGCACCCGGCACCCAGAGTATTTCTCCCTTATGCCAGTCGCGTGGATAATAGAAAAGCAGGATATCATGGATGTCCTTTTTAATAAGATCTGAAATGCCGGACAGCATGTCCTCGATTTCCTCGTTTTTCAAAGGAAATGCGGCGATCTCGTCAAAGACGATGATTCCTGCTTTTTTTTCAATGAACCCCAGAAGACTTCCGTTCAAAAGAATTACCGGAATTCTCTGGTCCTGGTCCGAAAGAGCCAGCCATTCTTCCGCGATAGTGCGTATGACCGAAAGCGGAAATCGCAGCGTATTCAGGATGACAGGCGACTCGAGAGCAAGAATATTTTTTACTCCTGCTTCAACCGCCCCCGATATGGCGACTTTTCCGTCGTGCTCGATGAGGGCAGTGCCATCCAGATCCAATATCACTGATCCGGAAGTGAAATCTGCACGATCCAGGAATGCTTCAAGGATCAACTGTTGAGCTGGTAATAATGCCATAATGTCTCCTTTTATATGCGCGCTAGACGCGTGCTATTGTCTACGTATTAGGACGGCATATGCAGGAGGCTATTTCATCTGCTACAATATCCGCATGGCCGATAAGCCCAAAAAACTCAGTACTGACGCCTACAAAGGCGTCCGAGACTTCTTTCCTGCAGAAATGGCAGTGGAGAAGAAGATTTTTGATATCTGGAGAACTATTTGTGAAAAATACGGTTACGAAGAATACGGGGCTTCCGTATTGGAACCGGCCGAACTCTACCGCAACAAAACAAGCGACGAGATCGTCAATGAACAAACATATACATTTACCGACCGTGGTGACCGCGAAGTCACCCTGCGTCCGGAGATCACCCCTACTGTTGCGCGCATGATCGCTGCCCGCAAACGCGAACTCATTTTCCCTGTACGCTGGTATTCCATTCCAAATCTATTCCGCTATGAGCAACCTCAACGCGGACGCATCCGTGAATTCTGGCAATTGAACGTAGATATTTTTGGCGTCGAATCCGTCAATGCCGAGATCGAAACAATAGCCATGGCATACGACATTACTCGAGCATACGGACTCAAGGATACCGATTTCGAAATCCGCATCAACAACCGCAAGGTCATGAATTATATTACCCGCGATGTCTTTGGCATGGACGAGGTCTCTGCTCAAAAAATTTCAAAACTGATCGATAAAAAAGATAAAGTTAAACCGGAATGGTTCGAAGCTGCAGCCCAAGAAGTCCTCGGCGACAAAACAAAGCAGTTCATCACCCTTCTCAATTCAAAAAACTTTGAAGAATTCATTTCCAACCTGCCTGCTTCAGCCAACGCACATGTCGGCGTAACCGAGATCCGCACTGTTATGGCGGGTTTGGAAAAACTCGGAATCACCAATGCCCGGTTCGATCAGACACTCATGAGAGGCTTTGATTACTACACGGGAGTCGTATTCGAAGTTTTTGATCTGAACCCCATCAACCGTCGCGCAGTCTTCGGCGGAGGACGTTACGATGATCTCTTGTCTCTTTTTGGTAATGAAAAAGTACCTGCAGTCGGTTTTGGTGCCGGCGACGTCGCTGCGCGTGACCTCATGGAAACATACGGCACTCTGCCAAAACCTGAAGCAGTGGCTCAACTTGCTATCTGCGTTGTAGGCGAACAAAATACTCCTTATTCTTTTGACGTTGCGCAATCTCTCCGAGAAAAAGGCATTCGTGTTTCCGTGGACTTATCCGGCAAAAAACTCGGTGACCAGATCAGTAATGCCAACCGTCGCGGTATTCCCAAGGTACTCTGCATCGGCGATGAAGAAGTGAAAACAGGAAAATTGAGGGTGAAGAACATGGCAAGTGGCGAAGAAACGCTGACAACAATAGATACAGTTGCGGATAGTATCTAGTTTGTTCCCCCCAAACCTCCTTTCCTTGCCCAAAAAAGGAACACACCTTACAATACATCCCATGCGCCGAATCACATTCGATATAGAAACCAAGAATTTCTTTCAGGATGTCGGTTCGAACGATCCTACTGACCTCGATATTTCCGTTGTCTGCATCCATGATTCTCTCGACGACCAATACAAAAGTTTTCTGGAACAGGACTTCAACAAGCTATGGAGCATCCTCGAGCAAGCCGACCTTCTCATTACATGGAATGGCGACCACTTCGATATTCCCCTTTTGAATAAATATTATCCCGGTGATCTCAGTCAGATAAAAAGCCTTGATCTGATGAAAGAGGTCCAGAAAGTCCTTGGACGCCGTCTCAAACTCGACAGTGTCGGCGAAGCTACTCTAGGCATAAACAAATCCGGCAGCGGCATTGATGCGGTTGAGTGGTGGAAAACCGGCGAAATAGAAAAACTCATCAAATACTGCATCGACAACGTGAAACTGACAAAAGACCTCTATGGTTACGCCATGCTGAACAGTCGTCTCAAATACAAAGAACTTGGCAACCTTAAAGAGATCCGCCTTAACACTACAGAATGGGAAACTCCGGTATCGACGATGATGACGTATACGCTGCCGTTTTAAGAATGCTATAATTGACGCATTACATTTAATACATACTATGCAAAAAACATTCAACTTTCAAAAAGGTTTCATTACCCTTCCCGGCGCAATCATCATCGCCGCCGCCATCATTGCTATCGCAATCATTTGGGTCAATAAGCCGGCAGGCAATCCTGCAACTGCGGCACAGAAAAAACAGCCGGCAGAACAAATCCATATAGCCCCGGTAACGACCGCCGAACACATCCTCGGAAATCCGAATGCCGACGTAAAAATAGTCGAGTATTCCGACCCTTCATGTCCTTATTGCAAAACATTCAACCCTGTCATGGCAAAAATTATGGACGAATACGGCCCGACCGGAAAAGTGGCTTGGATTTACCGACATTATCCTTTGGACAAACCTGATTCTGAAGGACGAATCCTTCACCCAAATGCCGGACACGAAGCCCAAGCTCTCGAATGTGCGGCTTCGCTTGGCGGGAACACAAAATTCTGGGCATTCGAGAAACAGCTCTACACCATCACCCCGTCAGTTACGCCGCAATCACCCGAAGGACTCGACCAAAAGAAACTCCCTGGCATAGCAAAAAGCGCAGGCATCGATCCTGTAGCTTTCAATGAATGTCTCACCAGCGGACAATTCAAAAGCAAAGTTGAAACTCAATTCCTGGATGGAGTAAATGCGAATGTCACAGGAACTCCGACAAGCTTCTTTTTATTGTCGGATACCGTACCCGCAGCCGCAGTAACTTACATTACGAATGCCCTTCTCCAATATCGCGTTCCTGCAAATCTTCTCTATATCAGCGAGGACAAGAAAATAATCGTCATGAGCGGCGCAATGCCCGAAGATCTCATAAAGGGACTACTTACTACTCTCGTTGGAAAGTAATAATTTGCCGAGCTTGCAATAGCTGCACTCTTTGTCATTGCATCCTTGTTTCGTAAAAGACAGGTCGAGGATCGCAGCAGCTATTTTTTCGATAACGGCCGATAATTCTTCCACTTCTTTCGCAGTAATTTCAAATCGTTCTTTTTTGTATATGCCGCGCTCATTGGGTTCGATAAAATCTATCTCGCCATGCTTCATGGTTAGTTTTTTGCCTTTGTTGCCGCCGGCATCTCCATCCAAAAGTAACTTATAAAATACAAGCTGTCTTTTGTAATTGCCATCAGCTGAACGCGTTTTGCCTTCTATCTCATTTCTGGATTTCGGCTTGGCTGTTTTGTAGTCAACGACCGTTACATGCACATCGTCGATGTACTCGATTTTGTCGATCTTGCCCGTGAGCTCGATATGCTGATGCGTATGACCCTCATTATCATGAGTCAGAGCCTTTTTGATGTGCGGAAGCTTGAACTGAACGCCTCGTATCGCATATTCAGTGAGAACCTGCCTATTCCAGCTCGAACCATACGTCTTCATGTACCCTTCCAGAGCTTGTTTTCCTTTTTTGAATGAATCGGTGCGCTCGTCAATCGCCATGGGCTGCATATCGAGATTGTGCTTGAATACCTCAATAACCTGCTTCGCAGAAAAGGTTCGTCCTTCCTTGTAGGCTTCAAAATAGGTGCGCAGAGCGGCATGAATGGCTGTTCCATACATCTGATGCTTCGTAGGAGCTTGAGGGATCCTCACCAGGTTTACGAAAAAATATCGCCATGGACATTCAATAAAATTATTTATATGCGTGACTGACAGAGGCTGTGAAAGAAACTTTGACCGGATGAATTCGGAATGCAGGATGGATATCGGATGCACATACTTTGCCGTTTTCATTTTCTGCATGAATGGGCTCGGCTGACCGGCCAGCTCGGGCTTTTCAAATGAAATAAGGACCGGATCTATTTCCGAAAGAAACTGACTCTGAATGGTTTCCTTTTCGCCATTTGACCGTCCATATGAAATAGTCACCGATTCACGCGCACGGGTCATGGCTACATAGAAAAGGCGTCGTTCATCCTCTATTCGTCCCTGATCTCGGGCATGCTCTATCACGGGAATGACGAAATGGTTTCGGTGCGAACGGTTGCCCCACAAACCGTCGACGGCATGCACGATAAACACGTGATTGAACTCCAAACCTTTGGCCCGATGAGCGGTCATCAAGCGTACGCCGCCAATATGTTCGGCATATGTCCGTTTCGAAAGAATGCCATGCTCGCTCACGATGTATATATATTCTATAAAATCTTTCAAATAAAATGTGGCTTGGGACTGAGCGGCTTTCACTATGCGGTTGAAGAACGTCTCGAGCGAAGTCAGACGTTCCAGTGAATCAGGAGCTTCTGCGATGGAAGCGAGCATGTTTGTTTCCTGAATAAGCTGCTGGAGAAAATCAGGAAACGGAATTGTCTGCGCTTGACGAGACCACGCTACGATACGGCCGTATGCTTTTGCTATATCGGTAATTTTGCCTTGGCGAGAAATATTTCCTGCTAATACAGCCTTTATGACCTCGTGCAGCGGTTTTCTTTCACGGTTGGCTAGATTGCACACTTCAGCAACATCTGCCGTGTCACAGCCCATCTCCGGAAGCAGCAGAACTTGGCCGAGCAACTCACTGTTCGACGGATCATTGATCGCACGGCACATCAATACGATCTTTACGGCATCAATATCTTCCAAAATATTATGATCTGATTCGATACGATGACGGATGCCGTGTGCCTCAAGCATATCTGAAACTGCACGGGCATTTTTATTTTCACGATATAAAATGGCGATCTCTTCCGGTTTTTCACCTTTCTTGATGAGCCGCTCTATGACAACCGCCACGTATGCAAGCTCATCTTCCCTTGTCGGAAATTCATCGATAAAAATTGGTTTGGTACCCATCTGGAGAGATACGAGTTTCGTGAGCACGTGTCCCGAAATACTTGGATTATTCTTGATGACGGAATGCGACGCATCGAGAATGCCTTGATGCGATCGATAATTATGCTCCAGTGAAATGACTGCGGCCGAAGGATATTTTTTTGAGAAATACATGAAATTTTCCAGTGACGCTCCCTGGAAACGATAGATCGCCTGCTTGTCATCTCCGACAATAAATAGATTTGGCGAATCATGGAAATCAGCCAGAAGCTCGAGAATGCGATTCTGGGAAGCGTTAGCATCCTGATGCTCATCTGCAAGAATATAGTGGAACGTCTCCTGAAGCATGAGTTTGAATACGGGAGTCTCTTCCATGGCGCGGATCAGTTCCAGAAGCATGTCATCGAAGTCATATTGTTTTTTCCGCGCAAGCTCTTCTTCGTATTTTTTGTACACGAAAGCAAGTTCAAGATTTTTATCATTTCGTTTCTGCAGTCTCTCGAGTTCCGTCGCGGAAAGTTCTTTGGAAACCCCGGCAGATTTTCCGGCATCTTTCTCAATGCTTTCCTTCAATTTTTTAGGCGAAACATTTTCGCGCTTCAAAATATGGATCTCGCTCAGCACCGATTTTACATAGTACGACGGATCGCCGTAGGGACGCAGAATATCGATCGTTCGGGATTGTATTATTTTTTCAATGATCTTGATCTGCTCGGCATCGGTAATAATGCGCGACCCGATAATGCGCGGAAAATAATCCGGATATTCCTGAATGATCTTTTCAGCAAAACCGTGGAATGTGTGAATGTGAACCTTATACGCTGCAGGACCGATGATATCCAGGAGTTTGCGACGCATGGCGTAAGCGCCTGATTCTGTAAATGTAAGCGATAAAATGGCGTCAGGCGGAGTGTCCGTACGTTTGAGTATGTTGGCAATACGCAGTGTCAGGATTGTCGTTTTGCCTGTTCCAGGGCCTGCAATGACCATAACGGGACCTTCGATGATATCCACGGCTTTCTTCTGGGCTTTATTGAGTACGTCGTACAATGCATCAAATTCAGCCGTGGTTTTAGGTTTAGGAGACATGGTTAAAGATAGAAGGATTTAGAATTATTGACGCGTGATTATTGCATGCTACCATGAAGGCAGAGAAATATAAACGGAAAGAAAAATTATGAAAAAAAGTGTGTTCCAAACGCTCGCGTGGTCATTGATTCTGGGTATTGTATCCGGCGGCATATTCTTCTTGCTGTACGGACCAATGGAATTGATTCCTAACAAGGACATAGCGTCCTCACAGCTTGGAAATATAGGCCTCGATACAGCTCTAGTTGCTTTCGTGTCGTCTCTTGGGGCCTTTTGCATGGGTATGTTGGTAGTCCTATCCAAAAACCGCAGACGCCAACTTCAGATGTCACAAAAAACAAACTGAATTGTTTTCAAAATCAAACCACGCGGCACCCCAATCTTGAGGTGCCATTTTTATTTATCCCCTAATGATTTAATTCCTAAATAATCCCCGACCTCCCTAGTAGTTCTTCAATCTATTGATCTTATCGTGCTGCCTGATCTTCTCATGAGCTTTGGCTTCGATCTGACGAATACGTTCACGGGTGACGCCGAACTCACGGCCTACTTCTTCCAACGTATGCGTAATACCATCATTCAAACCATGGCGCATCTCGAGAATCTTGCGTTCTTTTTCAGAAAGATCATTCAATATCAAATTGACTTGATCGCGAAGAATGCGACGGGATGATTCCTGGTCAGGTGAAAGAATCTTGTCATCAGGAATGAAATCTTGCAGAGTGGACTTGTCATCTCCGTCATCACCAACGGGACTTTCGAGAGAAACGACATCCTGTTCGATCTTTTCGATCTGGTAAATCTTGTCGACATCCATACCCATTTCCATAGCGATCTCGTCCGGCAAAGGTTCGCGACCGAGATCATGCGAGAGACGGCGGACGACTTGTTTGTATTTTGCGATTGTTTCCACCATGTGTACCGGAACGCGGATCGTACGTGACTGGTCAGCCAGGGCGCGAGTAATGGCCTGACGAATCCACCATGTGGCATATGTAGAAAATTTATACCCTTTTGTCCAATCAAACTTGTCGACGGCGCGGAAAAGACCGAGGTTGCCTTCCTGGATAAGATCGAGGAGTGTAAGGTCGGGACTGCGGCCGACATATTTTTTTGCAATGGAAACGACGAGACGAAGGTTGGCCTTGGCGAGCAGGTTCTTGGCTTCCATATCACCGGCTTGAATGCGTTTGGCGAGTTCTTTCTCCATGCTTGCATTGATCAATGGATATTGACCGATCTCCTTCAAATACATCTGAATTGAGTCGTATGCGGAATCTGCACCGCGTGAAAGATGCGGCGCAGCCTTTTTGTGTGTGAGATCCTCGACTTCCAAAAGGCCTCCGCCTTCGAGAACGTCGATATTTGCCCCTGCAAGTTTTCCATACAGATCATCCAGGAAGATGATATCGTTTTCTATCTGTGGAAATTCTTTGAGAATCTCATCGTATGTGACGAAACCGCGCTCACGCCCTTTTTGGATGAGTTTATTTGCTTTGCTTTCGAAGTCTCGTGCCTTTTCTACTCTGGATTTTGGTGCGACTTTACCGGCAGTTTTTGCAGACTTTGATACAGATTTGCTTGGACGCGAACTTGCGACACGTGTACGAATGGATGTACGCGTTACAGGACGACGAGAAGGGCGACGGGCCGCTCGGGCCGCTTTTTTTGTTTTCCTCATGGATAAAAGAGAATTAAATTAACCTGATGATTGTACGGGATTACTGACATACGCGCAAGTGCTTGCTCCGTATGAGCAATTATGATGTAATTTCCCTTTATACTTCATTCTTCAAATATGTTTGCGTTTCCCTATTTCCGCTTTTCTCATAGATAATACCTGGCATTTATTGGCTAATTCGCCTACTCGCAAGGTATTTCCGGCTTTTTCCGCCAAACGCAACTCGCCCATAGTGGTTATAAGATCAGCATTTATAAGATCTTCCTCAAAGTTCATGATGAGCTCTTTCATGTGTATATCGGAACGTTTTTGATCATTTCCAAAGAAAGCTTCAGCTTCGAATGAAAGATCCCTCATGATGGGTTCAATTTTTTGTATTCGCTCCTCATACGTGGGGCCTGCAATCTTCCGAATTTGTTCGCGATAATCGGTCGCGAGCGGAATTTTTGATGACTCCATCAATGAAAGAAGCCCAAACATTCTACGCTCGACAAGGTCTAAACGGTGCAATGAAGAACCGGGTGCAGAACCAGCACGCATCCCTTCAGCCATCGGTGTCGTCGCCTGCTGGCGCCGCACCTCCTTCTCGCTCGCCGTCGCTCGCTCCGAAAGTGGCTTCAGAGATGCGTCCTGGTTCTGCTTAGTCTTCTCATATTTCCTCACATCTTCCCATACCGCCTGTTCGGTCAGAGCCACGCCCTCAGCAATCTTTTTTACATAAAAAGCCTTGTCCATTTCACTGTCTATACGAATCAAAAATGGAAAAACGCGGTCACGGACTGCTTTGGCAAGCTTATGCGGATCCGTCACTTCCTTCATAACATTGGCGAGTTCGAATTCGATAACATGCTTCGCATTGCGTAATACGAGCTTCCAACTTTCCGGATCAGATAAAATGAGATCTGCGGGATCTTTGCCTCCTTCTATATCCGCAATCTTCACTGACATGCCCACGGAAAGCGCTGTAGCCGCAACCACGCGCATGGCGGCGGCACGTCCGGCCAGATCCGAATCAAGAGCAATGATCATGTTTGGCGACAAACGACGGACCATTCCAAGGTTGCTGACCACGCCGTTCTCTCCCTGTACTTGATCCGTCAAAGCCGTTCCGGATGCGGCGATGGAATTCTTTACGCCTACTTGGTGAGAAAGTACGAGGTCCATCTGCCCTTCTACCAGAACCGAATATCCCACGCGGCGAATTTCTGTTTTTGCCTTATCAAGGCCAAATAAAATCTGTGACTTATTGAATAAAGGAGTGTCAGGACTATTCAAATATTTGGCGGATTTGCCATCATCTTTTAGAATTCTGCCGGTGAAGGCAACGACACGGCCACTGGAATCCGTGATAGGAAACATGATGCGTCCGCGAAAACGATCGTAGTAAGAAGGTGCATTTTTTCCCGCTTGCCCGGATGACTGCATCTGAGATTGCTGCACTTGACCTTGCGGCTGTTGCGCCAACTTGATAAGACCGGCCTTTTCCATAAATGCTTCATTCCATCCTTTTCCTTTTAAGTACGCGTGCAGATTCCTCCAACCTTCAGGCGCCCAGCCGATCCTGAATGAGGTTCGAGTTTCCGGACTAATGCCGCGATTTTTGATATAATCCTTTGCCTCAACAGACTTTTCAAATTGCATTTCAAAATACGCAGCCGCCTGTTCCGTGATCTGAAAAAGACGGTCTTTTTCACTATCCGCCTTCTGTTCGGTAACGAGAGGCACGCCGGCTTTTTCCGCCAGAACTTTCAATGCGCCACGAAAATCCAGTCCCTCGAATTGTTCCACGAATGAGAAAATATCGCCCTTGGCATTGCAGCCGAAGCAATAATAGCCGCCACGTTCCGGTGAAATGAAAAATGAGGCCGTTTTTTCATTGTGAAACGGGCATTTACCCTTGAATGACTTGCCGGCTTTTTCCAGCTTTATATACGAAGCTACAAGCTCCTCAATGGGTATGCGAGCCTTTATTTCTTCAACGGTAGTGCGGCTGTGATTCATGGGTTGATTATAGCTCAAATGTGGAAAAGGCCAAGGTAAATTTGACAAATACACATAACTAATATACTATCTTTCCCATGCACGAAAATAAAAACATCACGAATAAGCGCGAAATGCCACAGAAGTCTACCTTCTGGGGTTATTTCCTCATTGCCGCCGTCTCTGACGCCGGTGCACTTACGATCAGTCGTGATGTTTCTCATATGCTTTTAAGCTAATTCCCTGCAAAGCACTCTGGAAAAATCCCGACTGGACGAAAGTCGGGATTTTTTGTATCCAACGTTCAGTAAACACACAAACACATAGATCATTGAAAACTACATATCAAATAGAAAGAAAAATTATGCAACGTAACATCATTCGTCAGTATTACATTCTGTCAGGGCTGTTCACTATTGGTGGCTTGTCGATCATTAGTGCAATATGTAGCACATTCCTCATCAAAAATGGACTCAGTCTGTTCGAAGTAAATCTGGTCAACGCCGCCTACTATCTCACCATATTTTTGTGCGAGATACCGACGGGGGCGTTTGCGGATATATTCGGAAGAAAAACATCGTTCGTGTCTGCCTGCGGATTCATGTGTCTCAGCATGTTCATATACGGCAGTTCGCACACCTTCACAGGGTTTGTCTGTGCGGAAATTGTCGCTGCGATCGGATTTACATTCCGAAGCGGCGCATTCAAGGCGTGGCTCGTAGACAGTCTCAAGCACCATGGATATGAAGGCGGGTACACGAAAATATTCGGACGCGGAAATCTTATCTGCCAAATTGGCGGAGGAATAGGTGCGGTGGCAGGTTCGTACATTGCAGTTCGCAATCCGACGCTTCCCTGGTTTATCGGCGGTACCATAATGGCATTAACGACGGCCATCGCTTACTTCACAATGGAAGAACATTATTTCGTGAAAGGCGTTTTCTCTTGGAAAAGAGGATGGTCTGCCATGCGAAATGTGATCGCTTCCAGTGTGAAATACGGCACACAACACAAAACCGTTCGCTTCATTCTGACAATTACCTGCGTGCAAATATTCGCCGTGCAGGCATTGAACATGTATTGGCAGCCATTCTTCAAAAATCATGGCGTCTCCGAACAGCATTTCGGATTCCTATTCACAGGAATGATGATATCCCTTGCAGTAGGAGCATTTCTCGTTTCCCGATTGAAAAATACGGGCAATGAAAAACGAATTATCTTGAAGTCTCAAATCTGCACGGGCCTATGTATCATACTCGCCACGATCATTCCCGGATTGCCTTGCATCGTCATATTATTCTTGCTCCACGAAGTCCCGCGCGGTTACTGGGGTCCGATGATAGATGACTATCTCCACCAGAGAATTCCGTCACATGAACGAGCAACTATCGCTTCCTTTTGTTCCATCGCGCCGCATATATGCGGTGCGATCGGACTGCTTGTAAGCGGGATTGTCGCTCAATGCTTCGGAATTTCCGTGGCGTGGATAGTTTCCGGAATAGTTCTTATAGCCGGAGCCTTAATCGTTGCCAAAAATGGCAATGAAGGTTCTGATTGAAAGCCAAAAACCGTACTCTGGTGAGTACGGTTTTTTATTTCCATTAAATTAAATTGGAAAACTATTTGAATCTTTACTCATCATAATCCTTCGGCTTCAACGCATCTATCATCGCTTTCTTTGGTGAACCTTCGAATCCGGAACCTGCAGGAACGAGGCGACCAATGATAACGTTTTCCATGAGACCTGTGAGGTCGTCATCTGCACCGCGAACTGCGTTGGCGATGAGAACACGGGTCGTGTGTTGGAAGGAAGCGGCTGACAAGAAGCTCTTGCGTGAGAGAGATGTTTCGGTAATACCCATTACCAATTTTTCTGCCTTGGCAGGAGAGCCTCCCGCTGCCTTTGCGGCGGCATTCTCTTCTGAAAGCTGGATATCATCAACCACCATGCCTTCGGTAAGATTTGTTTCTCCGCCATCTATGATTCGGCGGCGGCTGAACATCTGCTTCACGATGAGCTCAATGTGCTTTCTGGAAACGGTTTCACCCTGCAATTCATAGATCTTTCCGACTTCTGTGATAACGTAATCCTTGGCACGCTCTTCCCCGCCGTATTCGAAGACTTCGTCAATATCGGCAGATCCGTCAGTAAGGAGTTGTCCCTTCTTCACACGATCGCCAACCTTGACCATAGTCGTACGGCGATATGGGAATGTATATTCGACTTCTGCGGCCTTTTTATTGCCCTTGTCTTCAATTTCAGGAAGAACGTAGACAACCTTTTCTTTGCCGAGGTCCTTCATGCCCGTGACCATGCCATCAACTGTGGCAACCACGGCAGGATTCTTGGGACGGCGCTTCTCGAAGACTTCTTCAACGCGTGGCAAACCGGATGTAATGTCTCCGCCTTGCGAAGCGGCACCTCCAGCGTGGAATGTACGCATCGTCAACTGAGTTCCAGGTTCACCGATAGCTTGAGCGGCGATGGTACCGACAGCTTCACCGAGATTGATGAGCGTATTTCTACCAAGGTCAAGACCGTAACATTTCGTACAGACTCCACGGATTGTCTTACAAGACAACGGTGAACGTACCGAAACTTCAGTGATACCGGCATCTTCGATTGCAGAAGCATCGGCTTTCGAAAGCATGTGTCCTTTTTTGAAGAGGACTTCGCCGTTTGCATCCTTTACGTCTTCGGCGATGATGCGTCCGCGGATGTTCTTCGAGAGAGGAATGTTCATTCCCGAAGCGGTCTGCTTGTGGATGACGATTGATTCCTTGGTGCCACAGTCTTGTTCTGAAACAACAACATCCTGTGCAACCACGAAGAGCTTACGGGTAAGGTAACCTGCCTTTGCAGTGTTCAAGGCCGTGTCGGTCAAACCTTTACGTGAACCGTGTGTAGTGATGAAGTACTCGATCGGAGTCAAACCTTCCTTCGAACATGAAAGAATTGGGAATTCAATGGTTTCTCCGGAAACGGATGAGATAAGACCCTTCATACCTACCATCTGTGTGATCTGGGAGAGGGATCCGCGAGCTCCGGATGTAACCATGTCATAGACTGAACCGGTTTTATCCAAAGACTGAGGAATAGCTTTTTCGATCTCACCCTTGGCGCGCTGCCAGATTTCGATATGTTTGCGAATGCGCTCTTCTTCAGTAAGAAGACCATCGTTAAATTGATTTGTTACGATATCAGCTTGTTTTTTGGCTTTGCCGATGATTTCCCCCTTTGATTCAGGGATCATGATATCGTCGATACCCCATGTCGTACCGGAATATGTGGCATATCCGAATCCGAAAGTTTTGATTCGATCAAGAATAGGAGCGATGTTTTCGGCACCATTGATATTGATCATATCATCGATGATACTGCTCAATTTCTTACGGCCGACTTCTTCGTTGATGAACGGATATTCTTCCGGCAACATGCCATTGAATAGAATGCGTCCTACGGTAGTCTCGAATAGACCGCCTTTGTACGCTGCATATTTTGCAGTAGCAGGAGCCAACACTTTGACAGCGGCACGGAGATCAATGGCTTTGAATGAATGCGCGAGAGTGGCGGCATCAGGAGATTCGAATACCTTACCTTCGCCAGGAGCGCCTTCAAGCACCTTCGTAACCCAGAAACATCCGAGTACGATATCAAGCATTTTTGCCGCGACTGTCGGATCGTTGTTACCCGGCTTCAAAATGTTTTTGTCGGCAGCCATGATCATCTTGGCTTCGAGCTGTGCTTCATCTGACAATGGAACGTGAACGGCCATCTGGTCACCGTCGAAGTCAGCGTTGAAAGCCGTACATACGAGCGGGTGAACGTGGATGGCATTGCCTTCAATAAGGATCGGACGGAATGCCTGGATGCCGAGACGGTGCAATGTTGGTGCGCGGTTCAGGAGCACATACTTGCCCGTGATGACTTCTTCCAAAATTTCCCAGACTTCTTTGGCACCGTCATCAATGAGACGGTTGGCACCGCGAATGTTGTACGCGAGTTCGCGTTTGAGGAGGCCTGAGATGACGAATGGGCGGAACAATTCCAGAGCCATATGCTTTGGCAATCCGCACTCATCGAGTTTGAGATCCGGACCGACGACGATAACGGAACGACCGGAGTAGTCCACGCGTTTACCGAGAAGGTTCTGACGGAAAAGACCGCGCTTGGATTTCAAACTGTCTGACAAAGATTTGAGTGCGCGCTTTTGTGCTGCTGCTGCGGCTGCTCCTGCAGACGAGCTGTGACGGATCGAATTGTCGATAAGGGCGTCAACGGCTTCCTGGAGAATACGCTTTTCATTGCGGAGAATAACCTCAGGCGCATTAATTTCCTTGAGCTTGAGCAAACGGTTGTTGCGGTTGATGACACGGCGATACAAGTCATTCACGTCTGATGTCGCGTAGCGTCCGCCATCGAGAGCAACCATAGGACGGAGACCTGGCGGAATAACGGGAATACGAACGAGGAACATCCATTCGGGACGGACCTTGGCACGGATCATCTGTTTTACGAGTGAAAGGCGCTTGGCAAGTTTCTCGCGTTCAGCGGAACCTGCTACGTCATACTCCTTTTCGAGCTCAGCTTTGAGTTTATTAAGGTCTATTTTCTTCAAAAGTTCAAAAACGACTTCGGCACCGATACCGGCCTCGAAAAGCGCACCATACTTCATGGCATATTTATGATACGTTACTTCATCCATGACAAATCCCAATTCGATCGTTTCGATTTCTTTGCGGGCAGTAACTACCAAGTCTTTCAAGGCTTCTTTTGTCTTGTCATCGTTGGCTGTCTTTACCTTTGTCTTATATTCGGTATCAAGTTCTTTCAAGAATGCGGCCTTTTCACTTTCATGAACTTTAGTAACGATATATCCTGCGAAATAGACGACCTTTTCAAGATCGGATGTGGTCATACCGAGAATAAGGCCTATGCGTGATGGAACGCTTCGGAGAAACCAGATGTGAGATACAGGGCTGGCCAATTCGATATGGCCCATGCGTTCGCGGCGAACTATGGAACGGGTGATCTCGACGCCGCATTTTTCACATACGATTCCCTTGTAACGGATACCGCGATATTTGCCGCAGTAACATTCATAATCTCGGTCTGGACCGAAGATGCGCTCGTCGAAGAGACCGCTCTTTTCAGAACGCTGAGTACGATAGTTGATGGTTTCCGGCTTGGTAACTTCGCCGAATGACCACTCGATGATCTTTTCTGGTGAAGCCAGCGTCAGACGGACGAGGTCAAAGTGTGAAGGGTCTATTGTTTTTTTGGAAGTGGTTTGCATGGTGGGTGTTGAAGTTTTAAGGTTTAACCCAGTAGGTGATCCTGCTGGATCACATTGAGTTATTTCAGGTTTATTCCTCATCGACGCGAGGTTTGCTGATAAGTTCTATGTTCAACGCCAATCCGCGAAGCGTTTTCAAAAGCACGTTGAATGATGCCGGCAAGTTTGGAGCCTTCAAAGGTTCACCCTTCACAATAGAGTCAAATGTCTGAGAACGTCCGACGATATCATCTGACTTAACCGTGAGTATTTCACGAAGCGTGTATGCCGCGCCGTGACCGAGCAATGCCCAGACTTCCATTTCTCCGAAGCGCTGTCCTCCGCCCTGAGCTTTACCGCCCAATGGCTGCTGAGTGATGAGAGAGTACGGACCGATAGAACGCATGTGGATCTTGTCTTCCACCATGTGGTGCAATTTTAGGATGTACATATAACCGACAGCGACTGGCTGGTCAAAATGCTCGCCTGTTCTGCCGTCGCGGAGCTTCATTTTGCCTGACTTATCGAATCCCGCCTTTACGAGCTCTTCTTTGATCTCTGCATCTGTTGCTCCGGTAAATGGAGGAACGATTGCCTGGTAGCCCAATGTATTTGCGGCAAGACCAAGGTGCAATTCGAGAATCTGACCGAGGTTCATACGTGATGGAACACCGAGAGGAGTAAGGATAACGTCGATAGGTCGTCCATCTTCCATGTATGGCATATCTTCCTCAGGAAGGATGCGTGAGATGACACCTTTGTTACCGTGACGTCCTGCCATTTTGTCTCCAACGGAAACATTACGTACCTGTGCCACTTCTATATAAATTTTCTTGATGATTCCTGACTCGAGCTTGTCTCCCTTTTCGCGCGAGAAGATCTTTACGGAAATGACACGTCCGCGCTTGCCGTTTTCCATGCGCTTTGACGTATCTTTCACATCGCGGGCCTTCTCGCCGAAGATCGAGCGGAGCAAACGTTCCTCTGGTGTAAGCTGAGTTTCACCCTTTGGAGAAATTTTACCGACGAGAATGTCGCCTGGACGGACTTCCGCACCGATACGGATGATACCTTCTTCCGTGAGGTTCTTGAGTTTGAGTTCGCCCACGTTAGGAATATCGCAGGTTGTGACTTCGGGACCAAGTTTCGTATCACGAACGTTCACAACGAATTCTTCGATGTGGATAGAACTCCACTTGCTTTCCTTTACGATGCGCTGGGACAAAATAATAGCGTCTTCGTAGTTGTTTCCTGACCAAGACATGAAGGCGACGAGTGCATTGTGACCGAGTGCGATCTCACCATGATCTGATGTTGATGTGTCAGCCAAAATGTCTCCTTTCTTGACCTTGTCACCGACGTTCACAATCGGACGCTGATGGAATGCGGTAAAGCCGTTTGTTCGTGAGAACAATACCAACACATACTCGCGACTCTTCCCTGTCTTCTTTGATTTGAATACGATTTTCTTTGCATCAACATGAGTGATCTCACCGTCTTCAGGTGCGACAACTACACGGCCGGTATCGAGAACGGCTTTCTTTTCTATGCCAGTAGCGACGAATGGTGCTTCAGGTACGAGACATGGCGTAGCTTGTTTCTGCATGTTCGATCCCATAAGTGCGCGGTTTGCGTCATCGTGGTTCAAAAATGGAATAAGAGAAGTTGCGATGGAGAATGCCTGGTTGGCAGCTACGTCGATATAATCGATTTCACTTTTCTGTGCCATAGCAGGTTTGCCATTGATACGAACCTCCACTTCATCGACTGTAATAGTGCCTTCATCGGTGTGAGGTGTTGCAGCATGGGCAATGCGGAAGTTTTCTTCTTCAAGCGCATTCATGTATACGATTTCTTTTGTTATTTTGCCATTTTTAACTTTGGCATATGGAGTTTCGATCATGCCAAAATCATTGATGCGGGCATACATCGTAAGACGCAATACGAGACCGATGTTCGGACCTTCCGGAGTATGGATCGGGCACAAACGTCCGTAGTGGGATGGGTGCACGTCGCGAACTTCGAATCCTGCGCGCTCACGTGAAAGTCCTCCGGGACCAAGGGCCGTCAGAGTACGGAGATGTTCGATCTCTCCGAGCACGTTTTCCTGTTGCATGAACTGGGAAAGCTGGTTGGTGGTGAAGAATTCCTTTATACGTGCCTGCAATGGACGTGGATAGATAAATGAAACTGGCAATGTCACATCAGGTTCAACCGTGGACATCTTGTCCTGAATGTTACGCTTCATCTGCGTGAGACCGAGACGAATGCGCTGTTCGAGAAGTTCTCCGACATAACGTACGCGGCGTGAACCGAGGTGGTCGATGTCGTCAGCCTGCATGTCCGGAGTCGTAGCCAGTTTTATGACGTGAGCGATAGTCGTAGTGATGTCATCGAGGGAAAGCGTGTGGCGTTCCAAAGATTTTTCATCCATCGGCTTGTTGAAACGCTTGTTGAAACGAAAACGTCCGACACGGGAAATGTCGTATCTGTCAGGAGCAAGCAAAGCTTTGATGAATGTACGTGCATTATCTGCTGTAGCCAAGTCACCGTCACGCAAACGCTTGTGTATTTCGATATATGAATCATCTACGCTCTTGGAATGGTCTTTTGAAAGGGTTGTTTCGATGATTTTGCGAGCTTCAGGGTCTCCAGAGAAAAGCTCGAGGATCTTTTCATTCGTATCTGCACCGAGAATGCGCATCAAGGATGTAACCGGGAATTTGCGCTTGCGGTCGATACGGCAATAAATAGTGTTATCGGCATCTGTTTCGATCTCCATCCAGACACCGCGTGCAGGGATTATCTTGGCTCCAAAATAGTTCTTGCCCTTGAGTTCGTTCGATGTGAAGAAAATACCGAATGAACGCGCCAACTGAGGGGCGATGACTCGCTCTACTCCGTTGATGATGAATGTACCGTGATCCGTCATCAATGGGAAATCCGCAAGAAACATTTCCTGTTCCTTCGTTACGTTCAAAGATTTATTCTTGAGAGTGACCTTGACCTTGATCTGTCCCTCGTAGTTCATCTTGTTGTTCTTGGCATAGTGCTCATCGTACTTCGGACGTACGAGTTCGAGACCGCCGATCGAAAGTTCGAATTTCTTTTCAGCGTAGTCCTTGAGAGGAGAAAACTCCTTGAGCAGGTTCGAGAATCCGTGCTCCATGAGCCATGTGAATGAAGTCAACTGCGATTCGACGAGATGCGGCATCTCCGTCAAAGGGGCCTGGTATCGGGAAAAATATTTCTTCGGTCGGGAGGTCGTTGTGATAGGCATAGTTTATAAAATGATTTATTAAAAGCTATAGATCACGCAGATAAAACGCAAAAAACGTCCTGGAGAATAGGAGCGTTACTTTAGGCGCGTTACTGGAGTGATATATACACGGGTAGGACCAATTTCGAGCCTTGTAATCCTCCGCTAAGAAGCAGAACACAATCTGCGAAGTTGTTCACAAGCTAACAAATTTCATCGAAAGAGTCAAGGGTCTTTAGTGGATAAAATAAACGTTAGAAGCAAATTCAGTATTATTGACAATACTGAATATATATGAAATAGTAGGATCAGAAAGAAAAATATGTCAATTCAAACAACGCTCATTATGAGCAAACCTCGACCCGCCGAATGGCCCTCAAAGATTCGGCCGGTGGATTTCAAGGGTGCGGTCGCCCTGCGCCTCAAGCAGGCTGGACTTAAGATCTGCGGATCACACGCAGTCACATTGAATACGGAAGTCGTAACCGGCCTGTATCCCAACATTCCGACGGCTATCCTCAACCGGACGCTGGCTCACATGGCTGGACAAGACGCTGTAGTGATACTCGCTACCGGGGAGAATGCCATCAATGAAGTCGCCAAAATTGTGGGCAAACAATCCAACCCTCAGGACTGTGCGTTCGAGTCGCTTCGCTATCTGTGGAGCCAACGGGACAACAGTCAAGGATATGGATTCAGTAACCATATCCGTCTGGATGGGCATTGCTACTGGTACAATGATGTTCGTTGCAGCCGGACGCAGGAAGAATTCGAGAAGAATCGCATCCTACTCCTCGAAAATCCAACGGTTGTGAAATTCTAAGTACCCCCAAGACTTCCTAAGCAGATCGACACGCCTCCTTCGCACCTTCTTTGTGCTTCACTTAACCTCAGCCTCACGGTTGGGGATTTTTATTCTCTCTAGATTTCTGGCAGCACATTTATCTGTCCGCTTTGTTGCAAACAAGATATTTTATCTCTTCTAAAGCGAGATTTTCTTTCTTTTCATCTTCCACTCATCAATCTTTTTATGATTTCCTGTCAGGAGGACTTTCGGCACACGATATTTTTTTTTCTTATATTCAAAAACTTCGGGACGGGTGTACACGTCCGGACTGGAAACTCTCAATTCTTCAACGGATATATCGGCTCCGAGAACACCTGGGATTCTACGCGTAATCGCATCCAAAACGATCATAGCCGGCAATTCTCCGCCTGTAAGCACGTATGGACCAACGGTGATGTCCACCATCGGAAACGCTTTTTTTATGCGGGCATCTATTCCCTCATATCGGCCGCACACCATCACAATATCAGTATACGCTTTGAAGGTGTCGGCAATATCATTGGTGAATTGTTTTCCTGCAGGATTGAAGAAGATAATTTTTACTCCTGAATCCGTTTTTTTTTCTTTCGATTTTTTATTCTTTGATTTGATTTTTGATTTTTGCCTGGCAGATCTGATCTTCTTGCCTACGGCATTTTCGATCGCCTTGATGATAGGTAGTGCCTCGATCACCATTCCAGGGCCTCCGCCATACGGACGATTGTCGACTCGACGATCAGCATAGGTCAGCTCCTTCCCTTTCGCAGGTAGCGTAAAATCACGCGGGTTGTAATAGCGTATAGCAATCTGGCCTTTTTCCTGTGCTCTTTTGACAATAGAAGCGTTCAGATAGGATTCAAAACTTTCAGGAAAAAGTGTAATGAGGTGAAATGTGATCATAAAGACACTCTAACACAGACAAACAAAAAATCGAATCTCATGCGAGTGATTCGATTTTTTGAATTATTTACATTGTATTAACCCAATTTCAAATCTGCCATTGCTTCATCTATAGTCTTTGAATTCGGAGTTGAAAGTGGAACTGCTGTCATGCGTTCAGGTGACTTCAAACCGCCGATCGGTTCATTTATTTTAAGGTTTACGCGTGAATTGTTCTTCATGCCTACGACGCGAAGAAGAGTACGGACCGCCTTTGCCGTATTGCCCTGACGTCCGATGATCTTGCCCATATCAACAGCTCCTACTTCGAGAGTAAGGAGTACGCCCATTTCATCTACGGTTCGGTTTACCTTGACTTGTTCGGGAGCATCAACTAACGCTTTGATAACATATTCGAGAAATTCTTGGTCTTTCTGCATAATGGAATATAACTAACTAATAATCGTAATCGGTACAATGATATGTACTTCTGGTATTGTAACAAATAAGTAAAGGGAGTAAAGGGCGCAAACCTATGCGTCAATTACGCTGTTGGGGCTTCTGCTGCAGGAGTTTCAGTTGGAGCTGCAGGAGCGGCTGACGTAGATGCGGCTGCTTCCTTGGCTGCTGCAACTTCAGCGGCGGTTGGTTCCTTCTTTTGCACAGTCTTCTTTGGCAATGCATTGAGCTTTTTGCCTTCTATGACTTTCTGAGAAATAAGAAAATTGTGAAGCGTCAGTGAGAGCTTTGCTCCTTTTGAAATCCAGTGTTTGACCTGTTCGGTATCGAGCTGATCGGCTTTGTTCTTGAGACGTGTGTCGTACCAACCCAAATTCTTGAGATATTTGCCGCTCTTAGGGCCGTTCTTTGAATCCGTCAAAACAACACGAAACGTAGGTTCGTGTTTTCGGCCTGTGCGCTGTAGTCGGATCATTAACATGTGAGAACATAGATTATCAGAAGTGATACTAAAAGGCAATGCCTTGAATGATCCGGCGATTTTTTATACGTACGATTTCAAAATAATGGAGATAGCCTTCACTGTTTTGGAAATGTCCCCTTTTTTCGTCCATCTTCCGAAAGAAAAGCGCAGGGAGGTTTTGCTATCGGCACCTATGGCGGAAAGTACGTAAGATTCATCCTGATCCCGCAAACAAGAGCTTTTTGTAGAACAGGCAATTCCTTTGGCATCAAGGCGCAGAACAAAGAGCTCATTGTCTATATGTGGAATGGAAATATTGAGAATGTGCGGGCTTATGTGAGCATCGCCATCAGTATTGTTGATACCATGCCCTCCATGATCCTTGCCATTGATAGTGATCTTCGCATTCACCTCTTTGAGCTGTTTAATAAACTCCGCCCGCAGTTTTCCTATTCGCACACTTTCCCCTTCACGCTCCTTCCCTGCAATTTCAAGCGCCTTGGCGAATCCCATG
The DNA here is from genome assembly GCA_002413065.1 of Patescibacteria group bacterium UBA5187. Lineage (GTDB taxonomy): Bacteria > Patescibacteriota > Minisyncoccia > Phycocordibacterales > PALSA-1337 > C7867-002. The sequence continues at coordinate 14,768 of DHWH01000014.1, read as the reverse complement.
ATTCCGGGAAGATTTTCCGTGCCTGAACGCAATCCTTTTTCCTGACCCCCGCCATACATGATCGGCTCTATGGGAGTATTCCTCTTCACAAACAAAGCCCCCATCCCCCTCGGACCATACACTTTACTGCTATCCAGCGTCAAAAGATCGACGCCGAGCTTCGCAACTTCCAATTCAGAATGCAAGGCTGCCTGTGCAGCATCCGTATGAAAGAGCGGATACTGCGTTTTCGTAATGTGCTCGCGCGCATGCCGGATTATTTTGGCAATCTCCCGAATCGGCAACACGGTTCCAATTTCGTTATTGACGGTCATTATCGAAACCAAAAAAGTGCTTGGCTTGATGGACCTCCTGAGCTCATCGAGAGAAATCGTGCCGGATGCATCAACCGGCAATCGCGTCACCTCGACTCCGTATTTTTCCATCATATTCGCAACTTCGATAACTGATGAATGTTCGATCGCGGAAATGATAAGGTGCGGTTTTTGGATCCCATTTCTGTGCGCGGTACGGCCGGCTCCTTCGAGGGCCAGGCCATTTGCCTCTGTCCCTCCGCTGGTAAATACGATCTCGTCCGGATGGGCATGGAGAAAATCCGCAACTCGTTTTCGCCCATCCTGCAAAGCCTCTTTGGCATTCACGCCTTCCTTATACAGAGAAGACGGATTGGCATATTCAGAAGCTGAAAATGTTCGCACCTCGCGAATGACGCGCGGATCCACGGGTGTGAGCGAAGCATAATCGAGGTATATGCGTTTTTTGGTCAAACGTAACGTCATGTGTAAAATCTACCACGTACAAAAATAAACCGCACGCCTTCGAGCGTGCAGTTCATTCATTGCGACACTTTTTCAAGTATTGCTCTTACTGCTCTTCATTTGCTCTTGTGTAGACATCAACAGTTACTGAGGCTTGTTCGGTTCCGCACGAGAGATTATACGTGGTCGAAGTTTGGCGAGCAGTGAGTGGAACGGCACTGCCTGTACTATGGCCGGAAGCTACGGACGCCCAACCCGAATCTGAAGGAGCTGAAGATGCGGTACATGACGGAGCTGTACCCTGACT
>DHWH01000014.1:10065-13660 GCA_002413065.1 Patescibacteria group bacterium UBA5187 | reverse complement strand
GTATATGTGTAACGCCATGTGAAGTATGCGGGCGAGTCCTTCAGGATGCGAATGTGACTGGATTGTGAAGCATTTGTAGCACTGCTTGCACTTACGGTGAACGTAAGTCCTTGACTGGTTGGGGAGGAATCTGCTACGCACGTATTGCCGGAAGAATGATATCCCGTCTGGCAATAAAATACACACTTGGCCGTCGAGCCGCATGAACCGATATTATTCACAACCGTACTGGTTACATCCGGAGATGCGGTATTGAGCGAACTCTGCGAACAGAGGCCGTATTTTGTGGACTGTGAACTATAATCGGGACTGCAACTTCCTACGGATACCGGATCATCGATCGCAACTGAACGCGATGCCCAGTCAGAATATAGACCGGTAGTAGCATCGCGTGCGCGCGCGTACACCACCTTGAAACCTGATGTCGTCCATGTGCGATTTATACTGGCAGAAATTCCGGAACCGAGAACACCTGTGGTCGAAGCTATTGTGCTTGTAGCTTCGAAAGCAAAATCGTAGGAAATGCCCGGGGTGACAACTGCGAGATGTGCGCCTGCTGCATTTGAATTATTCTGTGCCACTTGAGGAAGAGTGGAAACCGCAGAATATACGTACGGAGTATTGATCACGCCTGAGGTAGGGCCCGAAATGATCGGCGCAGAAGGAGGACTGCCTGCCGAACATGCTGGTGCTGCAGTTACAGATACAGGAACACCCATTTGCGGACCATCGATAGGAGTAGCTTGTGTCGTAGTATATGACCAGAATATCGGACTAAGGGAGTACTGGTATACTTTCCCTTTTGTCACACTTGTATCCGTAGCAATAATCTTATGCGTAGTGGCATCAACGGAAATTGTTCCCATAGGTACGATGTAATTACCTGCGTTATGATAAGTCAATTGATGAAACGGATGGGTATCTGGGGTGGCGAGAATACGAGCATAATTCACAATAGGATCGGATACTATTGTCTGATTGGTAGCCGGATCAAAACGAGTAATACGATATCCTCCGACAGTCGCTCCTCCTGCCGGCGCTATATTATTACCTCCGCTATCGGTATCATAATAGACGGTATTTGCAACATACGGAAGAGACGTCCATGATAGTGTTGTGGTTGCGGGACTATTCGCCGCATTTCCATTGCATGGCGATACAACCGAAAAACCTACGGAAGGATACTGTTTCACCGTAAATGGGATCGTGTAGATTCCGAGGTCATAGCGACCATCCCTGCTGTCATGCCATACGAACTGATTATGCAGAGTCAATTTTGCATAATAATATCCCGGAGACAATGGAGGAATTTGTGTGGTAGTCCCATTTGCAAGAGTATAATTATACTTATCTCCGACAACACCCATGAAATAAGACGTATTAAGTGTCATGAGAGTGTCGCCACTCGAATCGGGACCGGAAAAATACTGATACTGCGTGCCGAATACCTGATAATCCATTCGTGAGGAATCTTGTGCGCCATTAGTACAATATTGCATCCTGTTAGTGAAATCATTATCAAGAACAGTAACCCGTTGACCGGGATAGAATTCGCTTCCATTTATATGTGCGGTAAAATTTCCCACTGTTCCAAAAGGAGACTTGAATTGCAGTGTTCCGCCTGTTGAACCAGGACTGAATGAATCTAGCTCGGTTACATATATGCCGGACTTCGCCCAATTTGTGCCAGCCAACTTCACATTGTCCACATTGAGTTCACTCCTGGTTGCACCGTAATACCAAGTGGTAGAAGCTGTCATTCCCGTATACAAAGAACCTGCGTAATTCGTCGTATCCCCCGAATCCAACCACACGAGATCGTCATTATTGTCTTGATTTGTGGAATATTGAGAAAGCTGACTTGAATTTATAAGGCTTTCTCTGATCAAAATTCCTCCATACGAACCAAAGTCCTGCCCGGCAAAGACACTGTAACAGTCTATTTGAGGATTCACAGAAGCTTTCAGATTTATAAGAGAATACTGGGTAAAGGACTTACGGCCCGGAACAGGTACCGGAGTTATCGTAGGAAACGTACTAAAATTACAATAATAAATTTGAGTCGATGCATCATCATATCTGAATGTATACGCTTGATACGTCGTAAACTTGTGCGTTCCGGTGCCTTTTGATGTAAAGTCGATGGCCGTGCCGCCGAGAGTGTCGGTTAACTTAACTTTGCAGGCCGTGCCGAAGTAAATACAGTTTGGGGATGAAACGAAATAGCGTGTTCCGGACCTAAGTCCTCCGATTTCAGTTCCCGTAGTCGTAAAGAAGAGGGCTTGCCCTTTAGTCACTGAGGCGCTGATGGAAATTGTATTGAGGGTTGTATCAACGGCAGTTGATGCGGCTATCGAGTACGTAGTGACTGCCGCGAAAGTTTGCGAAGGAGATAGGAAGCAGGCCGTAGCGGCGGAGAGAAGGAATACGACTACGCTCATGTGCTTCATTTTCAATTTATGAATCCGTAAAAGAATAATCACGATAAGAATAGCGAGTAAGGTTACTATTCCAAAACCCGCTGTACTGTTCGCTGGCGATGGCGACATGGATCCATGTGAAGGATTTACAATAGTAGTCGACAACATGCTGAGTGTCGTGCTTCCATTCAATATGGAAACTGATATCTTCGGATTCGCACAGCCCGAATGCAATGTCATGCCGGTCGAGACCACATCCTCATTTTCTTTCAGCGGAATATTTTTTACTTCGCCACATAAAGACACACTCGCCACAAGTTGTCCGAGAGGCGTGCTCGTACCCAATCGTGATCCTTCGAAGGAATCAGCCGATCCGGTCCACATAAAACTAACCTTGGCCGTCTCTCCGGATTTATATGAAGTCTTATCCAAATTTATATTCTGAACAGTCGCGCTTTTCCCACGGAGAACCCAATGAGCAGTAATGATATTCGATACGGTCGTACTTCCATTGCTGAATGATACCAGCGAATTATACGCCTGCGGATCAGCCGGTTTTGGCAAAGCTATGCTGATCGTCTGCGATCCTTTGGAAGGAAATATGAACGTCTCTGATGCGGAAGGAGTTTGCACTTCCTTTCCGAATGAAGTTCTGAAGTTCGTAGCGACATCAGGGTGCACCGTCATGGATGCCGCCGTGAGATTCGTGGCTTTGCACTGGAGATTGAGGATTTCTGAAGGGAGTATATCGACGCCTTGGCTCAAGGTATATTTTGTATTCTGTGTTTCTCCGGCAACATTCAAATAACATGTGGTCGGATCGATAAATATGCCCGATGTTCCCTTGAGATCGACATCCGTTATCAACGCTGAAAAAAGAGGCAGGCTATTCGTAGTCCTTCCCATTACAAGCATTCTGTATCTTCCTTTGAGTGAGGCAGAAGGGGTATACGTCAGCACTTTCTGCAGGCTTTGATTCGACGACAGATTGAGCGATTCCGCGTAGACATGTTCATCGGCAATAATATAAGGATCTGCCTCGGTACCGACAAATGGAATCAGCCGAATAGAATATCCGACGTTGGTTTGCACTGTTTGGCCGTTTCGTATTTCAAAAGAGACTGTATAGGTGTTGCCGGTCTGCGATACTACATGAGGATCACGAACGCCTACTT
>DHWH01000014.1:0-9974 GCA_002413065.1 Patescibacteria group bacterium UBA5187 | reverse complement strand
CGGATCACGAACGCCTACTTCCGCAAGAATAACCGCATGCGCAGCTGAAATTGGCAGCAAAAAGATTCCAATAATAAAAAGAACAAATGATAAGGTGTATTTCATACGAATAATAATAACACCTAATCTGCATATCCTTACGCATTCAGTGTGGATAAGGCGAAGCTTCCCTGCTATACTGCCTTTTTAATGAATGTAACTTATGGAAGCAAATACCCAACAAAAATTGGTTAGTCGTCCGCCCGTGGTCGTCATCATGGGACACATTGACCATGGCAAATCAACGCTCCTTGATTACATACGCAAGGAAAATGTTGTTGCCGGAGAGGCGGGAGGCATCACGCAGCACGTAGGCGCATACGAAGCCGAGCATATTTCCGCTGACGGAAAAAAGCATGTCATCACTTTTTTGGATACGCCCGGTCATGAGGCATTCCGCACGATCCGAGAACGCGGCGCACAAGCAGCCGATGTTGCCATCCTGGTCGTATCAGCAGAAGACGGCGTCAAACCGCAGACCGTCGAGGCTTACAAAAATATTAAAGCCGGAGGTATTCCATTCGTAGTTGCCATTACCAAAACAGACAAACCCAACGCCAATATCGAAAAAGCAAAGCAGAGTTTAGGTGAAAATGAAATCTATGTCGAAGGCTGGGGCGGAGATGTGCCCTGCGTGGCCATTTCGGCAGTTACCGGGGAAGGCATTCCTGAACTTCTGGAAATGATCATGCTCGTCGCAGAACTCGCGGATCTGAAGACAAATCCGGAAGCGCCCGCCCATGGCGTAGTCATAGAATCGACTCTCGATACCCGCAAAGGCATTTCAGCCACCCTGCTCATCAAGGACGGAACCCTTGTGACCGGATCTTTCGTAGTGGCCGACGGTTCATACGCGCCGGTTCGATTCATCGAAAATTTCAAAGGCGAAAAGATCGAATCCGCACACGCATCCATGCCGGTACGCATTCTCGGCTGGAGCACCATGCCGACATCCGGCGCGCAATTTCTAACGGTCTCAAGCAAAAAAAATGCCGAGAAAATAATTGAGGACTATCAGAACGAACAGCGCCTTATCAAATCAAAACAGGCTCAATCAATCGTCCCTCCCGAGAAAAAGAAAAAAACTGATGGCGAAAATGGAACCGATTGGACCGAGGAAGTGGAGGAAGAAATCGTCACTATTCCCCTTGTCATCAAAGCCGACGTTATCGGCAGTCTTGAAGGAGTGATATTTGAACTTCAGAAAATAAAGCACGACAAAGTCCATATCAAGCTCATTTCACAGGGAATCGGCGACATAAATGAGAATGACGTCAAACTGGCGCAAAGCGATCCTAACATCATTGTCATCGGATTCAACGCGTCACCGAATAAAAAAGCGGCTACCCTGATCGAACGTTCTCCCATGCCTTTGATCATCAAATCATTCTCGATCATTTATGAAGTATCCGAATTTGTAAAAAATACCCTGTTATCCAAAGTGCCAAAAGAGTACGTGGAAGAAGTGACCGGCCGCGCAAAAATCATGGCTCTGTTCTCGAAAGATAAAGACCGCCAAGTCATAGGCGGCAAAGTCGAAACAGGCATGATCGAAAGCGGCAATGATGTACGAATCATCCGCAGAGACACGGAGATCGGCCGCGGCAAGATCCGTGAACTGCAGGCACAAAAAGTACGCGCGAAGGAAGTGACGGAGGGACATGAATTCGGCATGATGCTCGATGCAAAAATAGAAATCGCGCCTGGCGATCGCATTGAGGCTGTAAGAACAGTTGAGAAAACCACAAGATAAATCCGGCAAATAAGTGTCCGGGCAAATACCTAGTACTTCCTCACGACTCCTTTCACGATAGCAGCAACCTTGAGGTCATGCTGCGGATAGATAGGTCTGTATTTTTTATTCGCAGGCTCAAGAAATATAGTATTCCCCTGCTTGCGAAAATATTTCATCGTCCAACCGCCATCAACTTCCGCAATAACAATATCCCCATTTTTAGGTTCGCCTTTTCGTTCAGCAACAACCAAATCGCCTTCTTGGATTCCGGCATCGATCATCGAGTCGCCTTTAACTTCCAATAAATATGTAGCATCCTTGTGTTCAATAAGATATTCGTCCAGACTCAGCGTATCTGCATTATGCTCCTCGGCAACCGCAGGAAATCCCGCTTCAACCAAACCAAGCAAAGGAATCTCCCCAAAAAGTTTATTGGGGACCAAACGTCCGGTCGAATCTTTGTCGAGAACGCCCTCACCCACGAGTTTGTTGATCAACTTATATACGGAGTTCTTGGATTTGAAGCCGAGAAGCGTCATGATCTCCACATAACTCGGCATGCGCTTGGTGCGCTTGTAGAAAGAAATTATTTTACTTTTGTATGCTTCTGACATAATGTGAATTATACACTACGATACTGCACTCTGATTACAAAAAGCGCCTAAAAAATTACAGAAATACGGAGATGAGACTCAATGACTTGCCGAACCAGCTTGAGCGTTGCGGGACAAGTCGAGAAAGCTGGCTTCTAAGTAATTTGTGACGCAGTGCTTCACGTCTATATGATGCACCTTGTATGATCTTGAGATCAATCTGATGATTGAGTTTCTCGATCTCGACTCGCACAGTTCTGATGGTTTGATACTTGCTCATGTTGATATATGGGTTAGCTTTGCAGGCGTTTTTAATGCCTCCATAGTATAGGTGAACGATAGTTCACCGTCAACAAAAAGCTGTGGATAAGTCCGTACATATCTCTTAACAAGATATATAAAAATATCTAGTCAATTACAAAAAGTAGAAATTGATGCTACAATCGCCTACATGACAGTATGCATAGGAGCAATTGCAGATAATGGAAAATCAGTTATTTTAACTACCGATAAGATGCTGACAAGCACAAATGCGTCAGTTGCTTATCAATACGAGCAAGATGACGTGAATAAGATATATCACTTCACTGATACGAAGGTTGTATTACTAGCAGGGACAATTCAACATGCCTTTACTATATTGGAAAATACCAAGAAGAAAGTAGGGACTGACACGAGTAAGAAGCTCAAAGATGTTGTAACAGAACTAAAAAATCAGTATGACGATTACAGAAATCACTGGCTGGAGGAAGGGATTTTAAAACCAAGAGGAATAAAGGACTTGCAAGAGTACTATCAGAACCACGCTAAATATCAGACAACTCTCACACAAGCAATCGATCAACAACTCAGCTCATCTGTTTTTGACGTTCAATTCATAATTGCTGGGTTTGAAGATGGTTCGTGGCATATATTTCTTTTACAAAATAATTTACAGCCGCAATTAAAAACCACTGAGGGATATGCCACGATAGGCACAGGTGGTGCACATGCGGCTTATACGATGCTTGATTTAGAATATAGCAAGTTGAAAACCAGACTACAGGTAAAGGAAATAGTTGAGAAAGCGAAGGTCAAGGCTGAAAAATCTCCTGGCGTAGGTAAAGGATTAAATACTGAAGAATACAATGAAGGAGCAAAAGTTTAAGACTTTGTTGCAACCTGTAGTATAGAAAAGAATTGAGATTTATTCATGGTCTCTGCCGAGTAGCATTTTTTGACCTTGTCTTCAAGTGTGCTTACATCTTTTGTCGAAGCAACACCCTCAAGTTCTTGGGTATGTTTGCTTGTTTAAGAGTTTTTTTGCTCATTGGATTTCAGAAGCTGTTCTGTCGGAGCTAAGACTGCCTTCTTTTCTCCCTGATCCACATATACAAGATTCTTTTCTACTTTTACTAGCACAAATAGAGCAAACCGAAGAACGGATTGTTCGTCTTTAAAGTTGAACTTTTCTATGACTCCTTCAAGGCTTGAAGATCTCCGTTATCGATATCAAGTACAACTTTTGTATCTGTAGATTCTGTTCTTTTAATTATCGCCCATCAAATGCAAGAAAAAGTTGCAAAGAAATTACTTTTTTGTCAGTGCAAAATAAATCCCCCACATTCCAAAGACCAATATAAAAAGTGATCCAATATTAGCCCCTGCTTGTTTAGTCGAACTCCAATCACCTAAATGAGACAAACCACCCGAAACACCTATTATTAAAAGCAAACCAACTATCCCAGCGACTACACGCAATAGTATTTTCATAATAATTGAATTGTAGCATCTTTAATTATAATAAAACATGTGAATAAGTAATTATGTTGCTAAGGGAGATGTCTCAATAAGTAGAAATGCAGGGATTACTTCCGCAACTCAGCCGTCACGATCAAGCGCTGGTCATATGTCTTATCACTCTTGACCCAACTTCCCTCACACGTAATAAGCCTCAGGCGCGGAGGTCCGAGTGGTGCAAAAATTAAATCAGTCGGAACGGAATGATAATCGTACAAGGTGCTCTCGGTGACGAGAAAATGCACTTTGATTCCTGAAGTCATGACCACGTAGATGTCATCGCCGGCATGAATATCGGAGAGATGCTTGAATACCCCGGGCAATGACAAACCGTTATCGACATGTCCGTCCATCAGTGCATTGCCGGATTTTCCGGGAACAGTTCCGTATTTGTACCATGCAACGTCAGTAAAATTTGTGGGGATACCCATGTTCCCTTTTGCCGTGAGGCCGACACGCTGTACATGCGCATTGATTGAAAGGGCCGGAATGATAAGTCGATCCGGAAAATCAGGTTCTGATACGATACCCGAAGACGTAGCGGTGGAAACCATCGAAGCCGACTGAACAGTCACCTCGCTTTCAGGCGCATACCATACTGCATGTATAAGCGTTGCGGCGCATATCATCAATGCGTACATGCTGACAGCTCCAATTATATAAATGTGTTTTTTCATTATAGAGTATATAGAGGCAAAGACGGATGCCACTCCGGCAGCCGTCTTATCCTACAATCCTTTCTTCAGCGCAATTCTCTATCATCGTATCGCCAAGATACGGGCTACATATGCGGCGCCAGCTATTCCAATGAGAGCGGTGCCCACAAGAAGAGCTATGTTAATTGCCATTGACCCTCCATCCCCAGTATTTGGTGCTCCTGGAGTCAGTGAGGATGTTCCGGTATTTGTCGTACCGGATGGAGTCATCGTTCCACCACTTGTATTATTTTGAGTGCTGGTCGAGGAATTCATGGTACTCGATGTTCCGGACGTACCCATAGTATTCCGAGTGCTTGTTGCCGAGTTAATCGTACCCGATGTTCCCGAAGTGCCCGAGGTATTGGATGTCCCTGTCGTACCCTGGTTTACAGTTCCAGAAGAGTTGGATGTATCCATTCTGTTCGAACCGTAATTTGTTTGAGCAAATGCCCCCTGTGTTCCGGCATATCCGAATACAATGGCCAGAGCCAGTGCAGTCGCGAATGATGCCCGTGAAATATGTGTAATCTTCATGATGCGTAAGATGCGTTAGTATAATAATCCGACCTATTACTTTCTGACGATGAGTTCTGTCATCCCTTACACCTGTGATAAAAACTCCGCGATTTTTTCTTCTACTTCAATGGATTTTCTCCACGAATAACTCGTATGAGGAAGAGAATGATCGCCACGACAAGAAGAATGTGGATGAACCATCCGATGGTATACACGCCGATAACGCCAAGGAACCACAAAATAAGCAATATAAACGCAATTGTTAAAAGCATGGTAGTTATATCATTAAGCTGATATAGGGTTCTGACGAGGAGGAATGGCGAGAATTACATTTACACCATTCGGCCTACTGCAGCACAGCTATAACGACCAAGCGCTGGTCATATGTTTTCTCCGAAGGAATGAATGTTCCGTGACACGTAATGATCGTCAAGCGCGGCGATCCTTCACGACTGACGATGTTCGCCATAGGAAGACTGGTGTACGGATATACGTTCATTTCAGTTACTTTGAAATGAAGAGTATTCCCAGCCGCGGAAGTTACCGCAATATCATCACCTGTCGCCAGAGTGCGCAGATGTTTGAAGACGCCGGAAATGGCAGCGCCATTGTCCACGTGCCCATCAATCACGGCACTTCCTGTTTGTCCGGGGATAGCGCCGTACTTGTACCAGCCGGCCTGAACGAAGTTATTCGGCACATCCATATTTCCTCCAGCCGTAAGACCGACAGGAATGATGTCCGTCGTAAGATGAATTGAGGGAATTGAGAGGCTCACCGGAGTATCCGATGTTGAATCCTTTTCAGCATGCGCCTGGGGAATGACCTGAACAGTCTCCGCGATCGTAGATACAGGCGGCACTTGTGCGGTCGTCTTCGTAGCGATTTCATGTGTTGTTATAGTTGATAGTGTGGAGTCTTGTTTTGGCTGTGTTTGTACCTTTGAATTTACCTGTATTCCCGAGACTGTGAAAATGATTATTCCTATACCAATTCCCAATGATGCAATGAATTGCGCGTGTCTATTCGTTTTTTGTCGTGTCATTGGTGCGCCAGTGTAGCACATAGTAAGTAGCTGACTAGTGACAGGAACTTAGATGCATGGGATGTTTTGAACACCTAAATCATCGGCTTCTACTATGTGTTTTGAGACGTTTTTTCCTATTGACATAACTAAATATGAATGTCGTATAAAATAATAAGAGGTGTTGATAACTCCCCATGTAGACGAACGCATACACTGCTATAATTTGGACAGTTAACCCTGAATCAAAGTGAAAACGTATGCTGACCCCTGAAAAAGGATGCGGACTGCACATTGATGATTATCGGGAAATTAGAGCCCGAGTTACATGGAACACCCTGCTGACCCACTACGACACGGCGGGACAGTTCACAAAAAGAGAGTTCGATACCATCGGACCTTGCCCGCTATGCAATGGAACTACCGCGCCGAGTTTCAAAATCGGCGCGGACGGCTGGGGATGTTGCAGCTCCTGCAATTTCCTGGGCAACATGTTTCATTTCGTTGCACGTAAGGAATCATGCACATTCGAAGAAGCTGCTCTAAATCTCAAGCGATGGTTTCCTTCGGCGCCGCTTGCCCTAGCAGCCTGAGTAGCCAACTTCGCTCGCACATCGTTCAAGCCCATCAAGTTGATGCGGCCTTTTTATTTAATTCAGCTTCCCCTCCACATTTCCCCTGCCTTTGGAATCATGGAAACGATCACGACAAGAATAAGTGCCGCGGGAACCACGAGATTTACGATCAGGTGACCGAAAAATGGAACTGATCCTGACAGAAATGGCATGTACGAAAAGAACGATGCGAGTACAATCATCACAGCGACATACCATCGGCGCGGGTTAGAGAATGCGTAGATGACCGACAGGATATCCGCGAGATAAAAATAACGTTCGTGCATGTGTGGCAATACGAACGGAAGTACCAGCACACTGAGGAGGGTCAGGAATAAAATACGATTGGGTGAGAATGCAGCGCGCGAGACTGCCGTTCTGTCGCCGGCATGCGTACTGCGCATACAGATTACGCGCGCAACAAGAACGATCATCCCGCACGCCATCACGATAGCGAGCAGAACGCCTGCAGTCGAGAGGACAGTTCGAAAGGCATCGCTCATCGCACTGTCATTGATGAATGCGAAGAGCGTCGGCGCATACAGCGTCAATTCCTTGAACTCCCCGCTTTGGGCGCCATAGACCGTAAGTAATTGGAAAAATGATCCGCCCGAAAGCCATGCAGGAATAATGGTCAGAATAAATATTCCCGGAACAATGAAAAGCTTCGCAAGTCCGTTCTTTTTCGTAAACAGATATCCTATCAGCACCGGCAGGAAAAATACCGCTTGCAGTTTGAAACTGAATGCCACGGCCCATGCCAAGGTCGATCCTATCGGCTTGTCCCTGAGCAAGAGATACAGACTGAGGAGCACGAATACCGCATACAATGCATCGCTTTGTGCCCACAAAGAACTGTTCAATATGAGCGTGGGTATCGAGATGAGTACCGCGAATATGCAGAAAAAAGTTCCGCTGTTGTATATGTCCGGCAAGACGTATTTCACTATGCGATACCCGATATATGCAAGCACTATGTCGAAAATGAATGATACGGTTTTTATGGCATATAACGCCTTCACCGGAATCAGTGTCAGGATCTTGAGTATATACAAATAGAGAGGCGCGTAATCGGAAAATGGATTGGCGAATGCCGTGAGTCCGGGACTGCCGCGAAGAGCATCCATCCAATGCGAAAGGCTTGCAGTGTAGTCGGCCGTAACGACCGGGTACGAAAAAAATCGTATCCCCAACGAGACGGCGATTATCAGGATACCTAAGGCATAATATTGATAGCTGGCAGCTATTTCATCCTTTATTTCATTATCGTCAATGGTATGCACCACGCACTATATGACGATGAATTTGGGAATTTCTTTCGTATCGATGTTCTTTATGTAGAATGCAAATCCGACTGCAACGGCAATTCAACAATAAAGCTCGAGCCCTTACCTTCGCCCGGAGATTCGGCGTGTATGGTTCCATGATGCGCTTCGATCATTTGCTTAGCGACGAAGAGGCCGAGCCCTGTACCGCGAATATTCACCTTGTTGGCATTGTCCGCACGGCTGAATTTCTGGAACAGCTGCGGAAGCATTTCCGGAGGAATGCCGACGCCGGTATCCTTGACCATAAAGATGATCATGCGGCGCTTCGGATCATACGCGAGCGAAACTGCGACTGATCCCTGCGGCGTGTATTTCATGGAATTGTCGACGACATTGGCGATAACCTGCTTCAATTTATCGCGGTCAGCGCTGATGACATAGTCGGTAGCCGCAGTTTCGGCGGCAAAGCTGAATTTCAATCCGGTCTTGTCTATGAGCGGTTTCATTTCTGCGATAACGTCCTCTACCATGCTCTTGAAGTTCACGGGTTCGAACATGTATTTCATGCTGCCGAGCTCGATGCGGCTGATGTTCAAGTAATCATCAACAATGTGCACCAGCGTCTTCGTGGATTCGAATATGCGCGAAACCCCCTCGCGTGCCGCTGCCGCCAACTCGCCCATGTCGCCTTCAAGAAGCAGCGATGCATATCCTTTCATCGCTGTAAGCGGCGCGCGGAGCTGATGTGTGGCAAACGAAACGAATTCCGACTTCTGACGATCCAGCTCCGTAAGATGAGTATTGGCCTTCTGAAGATCAGTAGCGAGCTTCTCGATCTTCTCGCGCTGCTCCACCTCACGTACCACACTTCTCATAAGAAGCATTCCGACTACAATAACAAGTATCAAAAGTCCGAGATTAAGCCAAATATCAACTATCTCTGTTGCTACTAAGAATCTAATAAATACAAAAAACCATAATATATAGGTAAAAATCTCTGTAGAAATTACCTTCAGATTGAAGAGGTGATGTTTACCAATAGCGTAAGCACTCAAACCAAACAAAATAACTGTATATAAAGGAGCATAATTCTGTAAATTAGAATAGTTAAAAAAGAATGGAAGGATAACATTCGTTATAATCACAATAAAAAAAGTTATAAATACTCCCGCAGCCAAATATTTAATACCATTACCGACTTTATCGACTCTTTCCTTTCTGTTCCGATAAATTCGTCGAATAAGTAATCCTATAGCGTAGGAGAGGTAAAAAACCATATGAACTAGATATAAAAAATACAAGGCTCCAAATTCTGTTACTCTTGCACTGCCCACAATTAATTCCTGAGCTGAAATAAAAGGAGTTACGATAGTGATAAAAGTAAGGAGTATAGTCTCTAAAATAAAAAAAGACTGGATACGCGAAAACGGTATGGATATGAAATTTCGAATAAAATTATACATCGCGTACATAGACAGAGCTGCAAAAGCAAAATTGGCTCTTCCAACTACGAGGATAAGTTGAGAATCTGTAATTATATAATAATAATAAAGAGATATTACCCAACCCATTCCCACCAAGATAACAAAAAAGAATGATCGGTTAGTCTCTTTCTGAGGGTTATCAAGTAATATGGAGGTACCGAGAAAGAAGTTAAACGCAACGATTATTGCGTACAGTATATAGACCCTGTCTCTTATACACATCT
>DHWH01000032.1:38597-38835 GCA_002413065.1 Patescibacteria group bacterium UBA5187 | reverse complement strand
CAAAGACTGGGGTGTACGGACATGCGTGACGACAAGTGCGGTGTTCTCCCTGGAGGTGGCAAGATCTTCAACGAGCGTAGAGTACGTGATCCGGCCATACGGAAGAACATACATGAGTATGCCACCGAGTACGATAATGGCACAGGTACCGATAAGAATCGGCAATATGCGCGTTGCTCCGTACTCGCTCCAAAGTCTCATTGTAAATTTAGTGCTATGAAGTCACGCTGGTAATAGT
>DHWH01000032.1:22272-38508 GCA_002413065.1 Patescibacteria group bacterium UBA5187 | reverse complement strand
GTGTATAAGAGACAGGGTAATAGTATCCGCTTTATGCTCCACGTATGGAATATCTTTGTGCGCTTCCTGGCCTGCAGATATCTTGACTTCTGGTACCATCCGATATGCAATTCCAATGATCACGATTCCGCTCACGACAGCCAATAGCTCCTCCCAGGCCGAAGGAAAGCCTAGAAAAAGAAATATAGCGATCCAAACTCCGAGCAACATGATAATTTGTCTTTTTGACATGTTGCCATTATAGCGCATGGTGATAGGATAGTGCCAGAAGAAAATGCAGGTATGAAAAACTCAACTAACTCTCCGCTGACCGAAGCAGATCTGGGGCAATACAGAATATCAAAGTCAGCCGTGCGGATGTCCGTACGCAAACAGTGGTGCGCCGGACTGCTTGAAAGTCCCGGGATTGAATCCGGGAACATATTTTCATTCAGAATAAAGCCTCTTGTGTATTATCATGCAGGAGTCTGGAACCAAGAAGATCCCGGCGATGAACTCTTTACGAAGTATGATGTTGCGGTACCTTACAGCTACACTGAAGATTTCCAGCGATTCGTCTTGAGAAATTCGACAAAAATCGAGTGGCCAGGAATGCCCGAAGGTGTTCTTGTCATCCGATATGCGGATAAAAAATCGCTGATCATTTCTCACAGACCAATTGATGTTATGAGAGTGGAGCAACTCTTCAAGGAATCTGAGTGGCCTAAAGGACTTGAGTGACAGCCGTTGGCAGAAATGCCCGGCTTTTTTATTCCGACGATTATGACACGATCACTACAAACTCCCCTTTTATCTTATCGGGATTTTTCTTGAAGTATCCGGAGACCAGTTCTGCACTTCCTTTTACGACTTCTTCAAACATTTTAGTAAGCTCGCGACAGATCGTCACGTGTTTGGCTGATGATTCTCCCTGCAAAACGGAATTCAATGATTCCAGCGTTTTCATAATCCGATGGGGCGATTCATAAAATACCATCGTTCTTTCCGCAGCCGCTATTTCTTTGAATAACGTCACCCTTCCTTTTTTATGAGGCAAAAACCCTAGGAAAGTAAAATCGGCACATGGAACGCCGGCGATCGACAGCGCTGCCGTAAGTGCGGACGGACCGGGAATTGACTCTATTTTCAAAACTCCAGTTGCGATCTCTTCAGCCAAATCTGCCCGAATGAATCGGACGAGCTCGGAACCCGGATCAGAAATACCAGGAGTCCCGGCATCGGAGACCAAAGCTACCTTTTTTCCGTCACGCAACAATTGAACGATCTCTTCGCTTCGCGATAATGTGCTGTGCGCGTGATATGACTTGGTGGCTACATGAATGTCATGACGGTCGAGCAGACGTTTCGTCATCCGGGTATCCTCGCACAAAATAAGATCCGCTTCGCGTAATACACGCAAAGCCCGAAGCGTGATGTCTTCGAGGTTGCCTATGGGAGTTGCCACGACTGAAAATATGGACATGCAGAGACATTACCACATTGGGCACACACAGGAAAGTGACGAAATTTTCGTCACTTTCCTCCTACCTTACTTATCAGAAACAAACACAAATCTCGGAACCCGCTTCCCTTCAATCATTACTATTTCTTCAAACATACACGCCGGACGAACCCACATTTTTGATATAGAGTTGTCATATAAGGATTCGTATACAACCATTGGCTCAAGCGTCTCCGAATGTACGGCCATGCCGATCACCCGGTGCATCTTGCCGGTTTTGGAGTGTTTGTATATGCCGGGTTTGATTTTCATATGTATAAGTATATGGCCGGGCGATAATAAAGAAAAGTAATAAAAAAGCCGTGCACTGTGCACGACGGAATCAAGAATATCAATGATGCGATTAAGATTAAGCTGGTTGAAGTGCCGGTTGCGGGAACAGTCCGAGAAGAGTAACCAGGTTTTTTTCCTCAAACGATCTGGGTTGGACATTGCCCACCTCTCCCTGCACGTAATTCCTCAAGGAACCTGTCCTTTCACTGGCGACCCAAAGTAACTCGAGCACCTCAGGACATGATCTCAGGAAATCGTTATCTATTGTCTCCGCAATAGCTTTCCTCAGCGCAACAAAGAGGTTGCGTGCGTTAGCTTTGCTGATCACCCCCCTTTCACACTTCAACTGAAGCAAGGCAGCGGATTGAACCTCCGCAATCTTTACCTGAGCGCCAGAACTAAGCGACTTGCCTGATAATCCAAAGATCTTTATCAGATTTGCCGCACATTCATCCGACATGGTTGTCATAAAGTTCTTTCGTTTTGATTTTATGCACGGCACGTACTACCGGGCAGTTACTGTATAGCTGTCACTGATTATCAACAGAATGAGAGGTTTGTCAATCTGCCCGTAATGGTTCAATACCCTTGCATCAATCCAACATATTTCAAACCCCGCTTCCCATTTACCACTCTAAACTGTAGACTTGATGCATGATATTACAGGATAAAAATGTGGTGTATGTAACCCGTGAAATTGAACGGGCGCTAGGAATGTTGCCGAGTAAAAACTACATCATAGTATCCAATGCCACTCCATATGGCCAAAGCATCAAGAAGCAATACCCCGATTTCGTAACACTGATCGAAAATAGTGCCGGAAAATTGCTAGGCACGACGGAACTCCTGGGCCACAGCGCTACCAAACTTCTCCTTTCAAAAATTCAAGCTTCATCAGAAGCATCCGTATTTGTTTTCAAAAATACCCTGCGCGTGGAGAATGCCGCAACTGCCAATGGCTGGAAACTTCTCAATCCGGCATCTTCATTATCGGAACGCGTGGAAAATAAACTATCCCAGATCGACTGGCTGGCGGAACTTGGCAGAACGTATCTCCCCCCTCATTCAATACAAACCGCAAAAAATATTCTCTGGGAAAATAAGCCTTTTATTATTCAATGGGCGCACGGACACACCGGTGACGGAACCACACTCGTTCGAAGCCGTGAGGAACTTTCCGCTTGGCAGGAAAAATTTCCTGAACGGATGGCGCGTGTGACGAAATATGTGAGCGGTCCATCATTTACAGTGAATGCGGTTGTGACAGCGGATAAAATCTTGACAGGCAATATCAGTTACCAGATCACAGGCATACAGCCTTTTACGGATGGCGAGTTCAGCACTATCGGCAATGACTGGGGAGCGGCACAATCCCTTCTTGATCAATCAGAAGCTGCCTTCATTTGGAAAATGGCACAGGAGATCGGTACAAAACTGCAAAAAGACGGATGGCGCGGATTATTCGGCATTGATGTCATACGTGACGACACACAGAAAAAAATATATCTTATCGAAGTTAACGCACGTCAACCAGCATCTACAACCTTCGAATCTTTGCTCCAGGAAGAAGTACGCGGCACTGACGCAAATGGCTCGGGAATAACAACTTTCGAGGCTCACTTGCAAGCTTTGCTCGGCCTCTTCGTAACAGAAGACCTCATTCAGATCAGCGATGGCGCACAGATCGTCCAGCGTGTAACAAAAAATATTCATGGGGTTTCCGACGATATCAGAAACTCGCTCGAATCAGCAGGTTATCGTGTCGTCGCATACCAAAACACCGATTACAATTCAGACCTTCTCAGGATTCAGAGCCCCCATGCGATAATGGAGGCGCACGGCATATTCAATGCACACGGAAAAGAAATCGAGGAAATGGTTGCGGGTTCAAGACCACAAATCTAATTGCGAATCTAAATTCAATTACTATGAATACCAAAATCCTCTCCGAACGATCATTATCCGTTATCGACCAGTACCTTCATTTCAAGGTAGGCGCCGCCGTATGTTCGATTCCCTATTTCAATAATAGAACGATCCGCGCCCGGGCCGCACTGCGTGCATTCATCGGCAAAGGCAGCCCGAAAGATATTTTTGAGGAAGTTCAGACCGTAACCGTAAAAAATCATATTTCCACGGAATCCTTGGCGGATGAATCATTAAAAAAAATACTGGTGGACAATAATCTCGGCATAGAATGTTCCGGCTTTGCCTATTATGTTCTCAATGCTGAAAATGAAGAACGCGGAAAAGGCTCTTTGGACAAACATATTACATTCATAAAATGTATCGGTTTTATAGGAAAAATACGCTGTTCGCTTCGTCCGGTTGAAAATTGCGATGTAGCAACATTCGCACATGATGCGAATAGCCGCAGTATTCCCTTGAATGAAATACAACCGGGAGATTTTATTGCTATGACCGGCAGCGCGTCGGACTCATCAGAAAATAGAGTGCCCGGTGAACGCGACCACATTCTCGTCATTCATCAAGTTCAGTACCAGAATTTTATCCCGACAAAAATTCATTACTCACATGCTATCGCCTATCCCGAGGATGGCATCTACGGCAGTGGAATCCGCCAAGGCGAAATTGAAATTTTTGATCCGCAGAAATCCCTCACTGAAGCTATGTGGACAGAGAACCACAAGACCAGCCAAGACAACAACCTTTTCATTCGAGCTCAAAAATCAAAGACGGAAATACGAAGGTTGAGGTGGTTTTAAACTCCTCTAATTACTCCCGGAATTCCTTGAAGAAATCACCTCCTGCATGCTACTCTGTAGGAACATGATCACCATTCTCCAGGGCACAGCCGATCTAGCCTATATCCTCGGTTTTACGCTGTTTGGTACCCTTTTGGCGTTCTTGTGGGCACCTCTGTTGTCGCGTTTCCTGTACCGATTCAATGTCGTAAAAGGTGCCAAAACCGAACTTGCGGCACTTGGCTCACACGTCTACAAAGCGACAACTCCCGTCATGGGCGGTCTTCTGGTGGTCATAACCGTCGCCGTCATATCATATTTTTTCAACTGGTCCCGCAGTTTTACATACGTTCCCGTTGGCGTGATGCTTTTGTCTGCAGCTCTTGGCGCCATTGACGACCTCCTCAATGTGTACGGTTCGGAACGCCGTTCTCGAAAACTCGGACACATTCTTACTCTCATCCGCGTCCACAAGGATTTCGGCACACGCATCTGGCTCAAGCTAACCTTGCCATGGACCGCTTTCAAACGCCTTTCCGTCTGGTTCGGTTCCCGTACGAACAGAGGCGTCTTCGTGCATGAAAAACTTATCCTGCAATTCATCGCCGGTACGCTCACTGCGTGGTGGATTTACGCAAAACTCGGACCTGCATGGCATTTCATTTATCTTCCATTCGACTACAGCTGGAATGCCGGCATCCTGATCGTTCCCATCATCATTTTCATCGTGATGTTCACGGCAAATGCAGTGAACATCGCCGATGGCATGGACGGTTTGGCCGGAGGATCGCTTATCATCACGTTCAGCGCACTGACTCTATTGTCATGGATCAACGGATTCGGAGAAGTTGCCATCTTGAATGCCACAACTGTCGGCGCGCTTGTATCGTATACATATTTCAATATCAAGCCTGCCCGATTCATGATGGGAGACGTGGGATCGTTGGGATTGGGAGCACTCCTCGCGGTCAATGCAATGGCCATCGGAGAAACCAGCGCACTTTTTTTCCTTGGATTTATTTTCTACGTTGAAGCATTCTCCGTCGTGATCCAGATCATTTCAAAATACGTATTCGGACGCAAAGTTTTCAAGATGGCCCCACTTCATCACCACTTCGAACTCATTGGCTGGGGTGAAGAAAAAACTGTCATGCGATTCTGGGTTGTTCACTTTATTTTCGTAGTATTCGGTTTTTGGCTGGCATTGCATTAATCATGACTTACCTTCATTGGGATACAAAAACTATCACGGATTTCTCCGAAAAATCGGTCGGCGAAATGTACGAGAAAGGCTATGTGTTCACGCGTCTCAATAAAGGCGCGATGCACCAGACGCGTTCCGTCCGCATTGATCTGTCCAAGTTCGAATTAAGCAGTGAAAATCGCCGCATCCTCAAAAAAACTGGTGGCGTGATGCTGTCCATGCACAGCGTACCTTTCGCTGATTACTCGCACGCGATCGGCAAACTCGCAAAAGATTTCTACGACACCAAATTCGGCCCGGGAATAATGAGCGCGCAAAAAATAAAGGAAATGCTGACGGATCCCGTAAAAAGCAACTTCAATGCCCTATTCAGTTATGTGTGCAGAACGCTCCAAGGCAATATCACCGGGTACAGCATCTGTTACGCGACTTCTTCATTCCTGCATTACTCCTACCCGTTCTACGAATTACACGCTTTTGCCAAAGACATGGGCCTGGGCATGATGATACAGACTATCCAATACGCGAAAGAATCCGGAATGAAATACATATATCTCGGATCTTTGCAGAGACCCGGCGATACCTATAAACTGCAATTTTCCGGACTTGAATGGTTCGATGGGATGGCCTGGTCTTCGGATTTGGAAAAAGCAAAAAAGGAATTAATACCCACCATATCCACTGAAGCGGGTATAATAAAATCATGAATAATTTACCGAAACACCTTCACGTCATCGGGATCTGCGGAGTCGCGACCAGCGCCGTAGCTATCGCCTTTCACAAAAAAGGAGTAAAGGTGACCGGCAGTGACAAAGGATTTTTTCCTCCGGTTTCAACTGAATTGGAAAAACACGGCATCTCCTTCTATGCCGGCTGGCATCCTGAAAAGATGATCGAGCATGGTACGCCTGATGCAATCATGGTTGGCACGGCTTCAGGCAGCCAAAATCCGGAAACGCTCTATGCAAAAGAACATGGCATCCCCATGTACTCATACCCAGAAATTATCGGAATGTTTTTTGTAAAAGAACACTCGATAGTGTGCACTGGCACATGGGGCAAGACATCTTCATCCGCCCTGCTCTCCCATATTCTCGATCATGCCGGCCTCGATCCGACATACATGTTTGGCGGCGTTTCCCTTTCCCATGAATCATCGGCACGCCTTTCGAACAGTCAGTGGAGCGTCTTCGAGGGTGACGAATACAAAAGTTCGCCGACGGATCCGCGAGCAAAATTCTTTCATTACAAACCAACTCATCTCATGTTAACGGCTGTCTCATGGGATCATGCCGACTTATATCCGACCGAGGCAGAATACTTCGATGCCTTCAAAAAATTACTTGCGCTCGTACCCAAGACCGGGCTCATCGTCGCTTGCAAGGATCATGCGGGAGTCATGACGCTCGTTAATCCATCGATGAATGACAATGTAGTTTTATATGGCAGTGCAGAATCATCAAATATGCAAGCGAACACTTCAGCTGCATCAACCAAAGCCGAACCTCTCTTCTATTCATACAATAATGCAGCTCAAACAAAAAATGGTTTGGATCTGACAATTAATCATAGCGGTGCATCTTGGAATGTTCATTCTCCAATGTTAGGCCTGTATCAATCTGAAAACATCGCCGGGTGTTTTGCCATGGCACATCAATTGGGAATTGCGCCGGCAGTTATCATCGAAGCGATCGGCACATTCAAAGGACTCAAACGACGCATGGAAAAGCGCCTGGATGGCGGAGTATCCGGTGTGACCGTCATTGATGACATTGCCCACTCTCCCGAGAAAGCTGCATCGGTTTTGAAAACGATCCGCTCAATTTACACTGGAAAAATTGTTGCCGTATTTGAACCGAACATCGGAGGGCGACAGCGCGAAGCACTCGCTAAATATGCGAGCGCATTCAAAGATGCAGACGTGGTAATTATCCCGCGCCTGACAAAATTGAAGATAGCCGATTCCAATAAAACGGGTACGGACAACTCTGCCGCCGAACAACCTCTTGAAGGAGACGTGCTCGCAGGAATTATCGCCAAGACTCATCCGAATACGCAATATGCAGATAACGATGAGCAACTCGTGGAGCACCTCATTTCAAGCATACAAAAAGGCGATGTCATTGTCTTCTTGGGATCGCATGGATTCAGGGGAATGATTGAAGAAGTCATCAGGCAAGCACCTTGACTACATTCAATTTGTGAGTAATCTAAAGCATAGAAAGAAAAAATCTATGCCTATGAAAACATTAAACTGGAACGTTTCTCTTGGATCAGTCTCTGCACGTAAAAACGGAAAAAACTTCACCGAGAATGTAAAAATTCAAGGAAAAACCATGAACGAAATCTTGCCGATATTGCTTCGGCTCACAAAAAAATTTGCGAGACGAATGTTAAAATTGAGGAAGAAGGATCACCTTATGGTTACGGCAGTTACCGATGCTTCCGAAAAAGTGCAGCGCCAGATTCGACTCTCCGGCCATTCAGACGATCTGCGCTCAGTCCGTGATCCGAAAAAGGTTTTTGTCGTCGGGATAGGCACAAAGGCATTGTTGGAACTCTTAAAACGTTCCACATAGTCAGAATCTGCAACTCCAAACGATCTTCCCCGCACACTGTGCGGTTTTTTATTCCTCTACTTATTTCCCCTCATCAACAATCGTCGTCTTCACTTCCCCATCCTTAATATCGTTGACCAAGAGCGTCATGCCACAATGGTTGCACTCAATAACCATGCCAGCAAGAAGATTCGGGTAGCGTGAAAGATCAATGGTATTTTTACATTCAGGGCAGACTGCCGTCAGGTTTTTGGGATTTTCCATATTGAAAGATTAATTACGAACGTGAACACATGATAGCCGAAATAGGGGTAAAGTGCAAAAACACTACTGTACCAATATTACACATAATACAGGTTGGCGAATGACACTTTAAACTGTAGACTTACCTTATGTTAACGCCCATCGAACATTATCCCGCCCTGGCCAAAGTCATAGGCCTATCCGGTGACCTCTATTTCAAGCGCGAGGATCTGCATCCGTATGGCTCCCATAAGGGACGATCTATTCCCATACTTATCGACTACTACTATGAAAAAGGTGACCGTAAATTCGTAATCTCATCATCAGGAAATGCGGCTCTGGCGGCGGCACTTCATGTAACCTATTTGAATACTAAGGATCCGCAGGCTCTCATCTCCGGACTCGTGGACTTGGATATTTTCGTAGGGATCAATGTCTCCGCCGTTAAATTAAAAAAACTTAAAGACTTGGAAAACGAACATATCCGCATTCTCACAAAAGAACGTCCTCTCCAGGCAGTCACCCAGGCTGTCCAGGAAGGCGCACGCAGCCTTAGACAATCGACTGACGATATAGCTCTCATGGGGTACAAGGAGCTGGCGCAAGAATTAGCGGAACTGAAAAATGTCGGCGCAATCTTTATCGGTACATCTTCGGGAACTACGGCTCAGGCATTGGCCCAATTCTTTTCAACAACAAAGAAGCCTGTTCAAATTCATATCGTGCAAACATCGTCATGTCATCCCATGGCAGATGCCTTCGAAACGAATGATGGTCCGGATGAAAAATCTTTGGCGGATGCCATCGTCGACATCACCGCCCAAAGAAAATCAGTTTTGATTCCACTTATCGAGAAGACGGGCGGACATGGCTGGGTCGCTTCGAATGAAGACATCACCGCGGCTCGTGCTCTCGTGGAAAAACATGCAGTCATGACCGTCTCGACCAACAGCGCACTTTCAATTGTAGGGGCAATGCAAGCGGCATATCGGGGATGGGAAATAGACGGTGCAGTGGTATGTCTGATTTGCGGGGAATAGAATCAATCATTACTACAAGGCCCTCACAGCCCTCACAAACCTTTCCCCTCTTTCCTTTCGTGAACCGTCAAAACCGACCGCTTCGAAACCGGGGCTGAAAAGGACACGATCACCTTTTGCGGCATGTTCCAATGCAAGACGCGCGGCCTCTTCGATCGAAGGAGCTGATAAAACCGCGATATGATCCATTTTTTCTATGAGGGCGCGCTCGCGCATTGTGCCGCTTCCCGGCAACAAAACCATCGTGTGGACATATTTCGGCAGGACCGAATACAAGGAACGATAGTCCGATCCGGTTTGCGAACCGCCGAATACAAGAACGACATTTTTTCCGTTTGACAAAGATTCGACCGCAACCGTAGTCGCCGAACTGGAAATCGATGCGGAGTCATTATAAAATTCGACATTTTTCACTTTTTTTACAAGCTCAATGCGCCCCTTCAGTGACTTCCACTGACCGAGCAAGTGATGAGCTGTATCATCGTTCACTTTAAAAAGACGCGCTGTCTGAAGCGCCAAAGCGGCATTGTCTCGATCGTGCTCCCCTTTGCCGACAATATTCCATTCTGTTGGAATGATCGATGATTTTGTACGCAGCATCTTCGCTTTCGGCTGAACCTTGAGAGAGTGAATCATGTCTATGATCTCATCGCTGGCAACAATGAAGTTGTTATATGTCTGATACGCCAGAATTTCAAAAGGCGAACTATCGTACGAGCCTGCTGGTGGAACAGTTGTAAATACCGCGACATGAGGGCTCATACGCAGGGCGTACAATTCCCGCATCATGGATTCGACTACGCGGACAATGACAATGTCGCCACTTTTTATTTTTTTCAAATGGGAAATGATGCCGTCGCCAGATTCCGGATCAATGACAAAAAATCCCTGTCCTTCGATGGAAGCGCACGCCATTTCGAGCATCGGAGCCAGCATGGAAACAACCGTGGCTTTTCCGCATGCGCCCATGACGCCGACCACCGTGACTGGCGGCGCTTGCTTGAAGAATAATGTCTCCGAATATTCTATTGGAATTTTCTGCTCGATCGGCCCCTTCAAGAAAGATGAATCTCGCGGATATTCATGCGACAGAATAATAAGACTCATATCAAGAAGATCGTCCGCAGGAATGGAACCGCAGACATAATTGGCGAGACCTATAGTTCTCAAAAATACCAGATGGTTTTTGAGTCGTGCCTCGCTTTTCAGATCATAGACGGACACCAACGCGCCTGCTTTGATCAGGAATTTGACATCCTCCACCATCTCGCCGTTTTGACCCAGGCCAATGACGGCTATGCGCTTGCCCTTGAAGTAGTCGCGTGAAGTCATTACGCATAAGTGTACAGCAGGAATTAGGATCCGCCAACTATGCAAAGTTGCCGAACTACCTCTTCCCTATCAGTTTCTTCACTTTTATCATTTCTTGTAGCATTGCCTGGAGCTTAAGCGTTCCGTCGGACGTAGGTTCCGATTCGACGATAAAGTAGGATAATTTTTTCATGAATATTCCGTATAGATCATGGAAATAATCTTCCAACACTTTGCGATCCTGTTCCGAATGCCCACTGCGCTTTTCCTTATTTTCTGAATTCTCCTCATTTCCCTGGAAACTTTTGCTCTTTGTGGCCGGACCATCGAGTACGCGTAGAAGCTCGACAGGTCTTTTGAGACCTTCATACACCAAAGACGCATGGCTCAATACCCCTTCCAATGAAGGAGAGACCATTTGATAATCTCGCATGTTATTTAATAGTTAGCATTCACACTCACGAACGTCTGTTTTGTGATGATCAAGTGATCAAGCACCGAGATGCCCAGGATCTTCCCAGCCTGAACGATCTGACTAGTAATTTCGATATCTTCCGCACTAGGCGTACTTTCTCCTGATGGATGGTTATGGGCCAAAACAATAGCTGAAGCATTGCATTCTATGGCCGGACGGAATACCTCGCGGGGATGAATCATATTTGAATTGACGGTGCCGATGGAAATAACTTCATCGCGGATAATGCGATTGTGACTATTGAGATACAGGCCGCGCAAATGCTCCTTGGGGAGATTGCGCATGTCTTGGAGGTATTCGTAAACATCTTTGGCAGTGCGGATAGTAGTAAAGCCGGATTCAACCTTGTCATACAAGCGTCTGCCGAGTTCACCTGTCGCTACGATCTGGCAGGCCTTCACGATGGGAATATCCATGTCCGTCGATAATCGTTCCGCTTTGCGTTCCGCCAAAATACTTTTCTCGCCATAATCGCGTATGAGACGATTGGACATTTCGATGACATCCTCTTTCGTCGTGCCTGTCGTAAGGACTACAGCAAGAAGCTCCCGAATGCTTAATGCTTCAGGTCCTTGTGATATCAACTTTTCGCGCGGTTTCTCTTCGACTGGCAGGTCATGTATCGTGAGAGGATACTCACGATACCGTTTGTCGAGAAACTGCACGCCGGTTCGAATGGCATACGTCTGCATACAAGAGAAAGTATATCACAAAATTAAATACGCAAGCAGAAATATACCTGCCTCCAAAGAGCTCTAACGCGTATAATCAACCTTTGCTCCACCTAAATAATTATTTTTTGTATCTGTTATAGGAATAGGTTTGTTTGTCGGATACTTCTCTGGATCGATAGTCCGTTCGAAACATGCGCGGCCGGCTAGATGGTTCCACGAATCCGATGACATGCCCGGATAATACGTATCTGCCGGGTACGTTATCGACATGGAAGGATATGATTCTCCACGACCCTTCACATCTTCTGTTTTACGGTTGAATGTAGCGCACAATTCAAAAGCTGTAGCGTTTTTTACATTATACTCATAATCCATCTTGGATTCAGGATCCTGTGGAACTTTGAAACCTGAGATTGAATCGCTCAATTCCGCAAGAGTAGACGGCAAGCTCCCCTTTCTCTGCCAATTATTGAGGATCTGTCGCTGGATATTCGAGAGATCGCTTACACGCTGATTATCGAATCGAATGGCGCGTTGGGTGCCCGGAGAGCCGACCACTATAAATCCTCCAATGACTCCGGCTAGAGCAAGCAGAATGCCTGCATACGCGAATATTTTTTGCGTAGTTTTCTTTTGTCCGTCATCCGTAGAACGCTCGAGAATGTAATAAACGAAGACGACTCCGGCAATGATGAGCACCGCGAGTATTTTGTATGCGAAGCGTCCGGTGATTTCCCCGCCCACGTACGTATTTATGAGAGCGATCAAGTCACCAATGATTGTAGCTCCGGTCAAAAACAGAGTGAGGTATATGCGCCAGCGGCGGATCCAGATTTCTTTCTTTTCAGGCATGCGGATGGCATCTCTTTTGATTAGCCATTCCAATACGTACAACAGCGGCACAAGTACGATAAGCATCGAGATGGGCCATGCTATGGAGCCTCTATAGAATGAACCTGCCAATGCATCAGGCAGAGCATAATTGATAATGCTAAAAGCCAAGTTAATAAGGGCTATAGCAGATGCATAGAGAACTATAGTAGCTCCCAAATGCATGAAAAAATCTTTTGGTGTTGTTTTTGTGTTCATATGCTAAGTATATCACGCTCCTTATATGACGTAAGAAATGTCATCACGATCAGGCCAAAATTGTGCGCGTGCCAGGGATCGAACCTGGGACCTAACGAGTATCAGTCGTTCGCTCTACCAACTGAGCTACACGCGCATAGGAACAAATCTATCAAAAAATCCTTATAATTGCTAGGCCCTTATGGTTTCCAGCGCTTTCTTTGCATAGTAAACAACATTTTCAGGGATATCTGCCAATTCATCTATTTCCTTCGCACTGCACCATTTCCATTCATCGCTTTCCTTCTCCGGAATAACTTTATCCGAATTCGCTATGGCAAAGTAATTGAATGTCACATGCTCATGAGTATCCGAAATTTTATGACGATTGAGACCAACGGGTGGAATGAGTTCCTTGTAATGGCCGTTATGCTGCGTAAATGCTTTCGTATCGACAAGTTCGACATCCAAACCAACTTCTTCTTTTACCTCTCGCAATGCGGCCTGATTGGGATCCTCGTCCAATTCAACATGTCCCACGGAAAGCCAGATGCCGTACTTGTCATGCTTTCTCAAAAGGACCTTGGCTTTATGGACAATAAAAACTTCCACTGTAAAATCTATTTTTTCGTGAATGTGGGGCATGTCGATATTTTAGTATTAATTTGAAATTTAACCAAGCAGATCAATCTTCGCCGCCAAAATAAAATCATTGATCGACAAACCTCCTACAGCATGCGTCCACAATTCAAGCGTAACAATATTGTAATGAATAACGATATCAGGATGATGCCCTTCCGTTTCTGCCAGCTCACCGACTTTATTTACAAATGCCAAAGCTTCCCGAAAATTCTTGAACTTGAAGGAGCGCGAGATTTTCTTGCTATCCGAGGCAATCTGCCATTGCGGCCTGTCTTTTGCATACAAGACGATCTCTTCGGCAGTAAGAGAAATTCCGCCCACTTCGCATGGAGTGCATTTTTTGTCAGAGAGGTTCATGGAGACAGTATATCAAAAAAGCGACCGATTGCGGCCGCCATGTAAAGGCGTTGGTGATTCGTATTTTAGAAAATTTCCACCGCATCACCGACAGAAATAAGGCCGGGTTGTACGACAACGAAATTTCTGCCGAACTCGATACCTTCAGCACTTTTGCGATAGGTTGCCAAAGTTCGCAGAGGCTCCACGCCGCGCTCGCCTGTTTCCTGATCAGTGGTTGTAATCACGCACCTGGTGCATTTGGTTGCTCCTTCGAGCACCACAGTGCCAATGCGAAGATACTTCCATCCGTCTTCCGCGTA
This sequence comes from Patescibacteria group bacterium UBA5187, assembly GCA_002413065.1. Lineage (GTDB taxonomy): Bacteria > Patescibacteriota > Minisyncoccia > Phycocordibacterales > PALSA-1337 > C7867-002. The sequence continues at coordinate 24,155 of DHWH01000032.1, read as the reverse complement.
CGGCAGAGCATCGGCGATAACAATGTTCGGCCGAAACCGATCCATCGGAACCGGCGCATTGCCAGCCTCAACGATCTTTCTGTTAAGATCGACACGTGAGGACTCGCCTACCACAAGCAAAGGATAACCGTCAGCATAACTTACGCTGATCTTCCGATTGAATGTGCGAGGTTCCCGAATGCGCGGATGCTCGAACACCTGTTGTACAAGGCGGCAGGGCTTTCCCAGAAAATGCGAAAACCAATCCGCATGCTCGTCACCCAGGTCAATGCCTGAACAGGTATCTTTGTGGATGATAACGCTGCAGAGTTTCGGATCACCTTTGCCTTGAGCGGCATCGAAAAGACGTATGCTGCGCGATCCCATCCCATGGGCTGCCACCAGCACCTCGGCACTCAAATCACTTGATGCCGGCATACAGGTACGAATACGACTCAAGGACGGACGCGTCCGCTGGGAAATAAACCTGCCATCTTCGTCAGCAAGAACCAATATCCGATCCCACAAAGGACCTGAGGGTAAAAGTTGCAGACGCTCTTGACTGATACCGCCGCATGATTTTATCGGGTAAATAACCAGACTTTTAATTTTCATTCATTTTCTCCTTCTAAAGAACAGACTATACTCTAAAGAGTTTTTGTCAATCGTTGTGTGGGCACGGGGAGACTCGAACTCCCATGGATCACTCCATACGCTTCTGAAGCGTACGCGTCTACCAGTTTCGCCACATGCCCTTATGTTACTGGATTACTATAGAGCAATTATGAAAAAGAGGCAAAATTTTAGCGCTGCAGGACGATGTACCTGCAGCGCTCACAAGCATGTTGTAGAAGCTTACTTCGAGAATATACGGTCCACGATGGGACCGAATACAAAAACCAAAAACATGGAGCCGGCGACAAAGAAAATAGCCAAATTGTCGCCAATAAACTCAAGCGTGTTCAGGATCTTATTTAATCTCAAATGGATCAGGGCCCAAACTAAGGATATTACCGAGTCTGTCTGCTTTTTACGGCAACCGAGGATAGGAGGAAATCCATCACTATCATCGATAAACAACTGACTTTTCATTACGTTCCTTTTGGTTGTTTGTGGTTTTTAAACCACAAGGTTTACTAAATGTACAGTACCATTTCTTACATTAAAAGTCAACAAGCTGCTGAAGTGCGAAAAAACCGCCTTACGGCGGTTTTTTCTATTCTATATTATTCAGTAGCGCTCTTTATTTTGTTCCGTCCGCCCATGAATGATTCAATTGAGATCATCCATGTGGTCCGGGTATCTTCCCCGGTTAAGTGCTCCCATTTGAGGTTGAAGAGCAATTACCCATGTTCCGAAGAACATATCGACTATAAGTTTTTTCTTTCGAAAAAACGGTTGATTCTTTGAAATATTCCACGAGCAGCTTCCGCTACCCGTGCCTTGTTACGACTTACCCCCTGTCATCGAATTTGCCTTAGGCCCGCACGAGGCGAGACTTCGGGCACCTCCGACTCCCTTGGGTTGACGGGCGGTGAGTACAAGACTTGAGAACGTATTCACCGCAGTATAGCTGACCTGCGATTACTAGCGATTCCGGCTTCATGGAGTCGAGTTGCAGACTCCAATCCGAACTGGCGCATCTTTTATAAGGGTTTGCTCCGTCTCGCGACATTGCGTCCCGTTGTAGATGCGATTGTAACACGTGTGTAGCCCAGGGTGTCAAAGGGCCATGCTGACTTGGCGTCATCCCCACCTTCCTCCCAGCCCGGAAAACACAAAATTTTATGTTCTACGGGCTGGGCGGTCTCGCCTGACACTTATAACAGGCAACAGGGGTTGCGTTCGTTACCCCACTGAAGGGAACAGTTCAAACCACGAACTGACGACAGCCATGCAGCACC
>DHWH01000032.1:693-22167 GCA_002413065.1 Patescibacteria group bacterium UBA5187 | reverse complement strand
CTGACGACAGCCATGCAGCACCTGTCCAAACGCCTTTCGGCGACTCCCGTTTCTGAGAGTCTTCGTTTGGATTTCTAACCCTGGTAAGGTTCTTCGTTTAGCGTCGAATTAAACCACATGTTCCACCGCTTGTGCAAGTCCCCGTCTATTCCTTTGAGTTTCAACCTTGCGGTCGTACTACCCAGGCGGATCTTTTAACGCGTTTGCTACGACTCGGAGAGGGTCGATACTCCCCAAATCTAAAGATCATCGTTTAGGGCGTGGACTACTGGGGTATCTAATCCCATTCGCGACCCACGCTTTCGTGTTTCAGCGTCAGGAGCGGACCAGTCTCTTGCCTTCGCTTTTGGTGTTCCCCATGATATCAACGCATTTCACCGCTACACCATGAGTTCCAGAGACCTCTCCCGTCCTCTTAGCTATGCCGTTTCCCACGCGAGCTCTCGGTTGAGCCGAAAGATTTTACGCGAGACTAACATAGCCGCCTACACACCCTTTACGCCCAATGATTCCGGATAACGCTTGAAGCACTCGTATTACCGCTGCTGCTGGCACGAGTTTAGCAACTTCTTATTCTCCAGGTACAATCAATAACTTTTTCCCTGGCAAAAGGAGTTTACATGCCGAAGCACTTCATCCTCCACGCGGCGTCGCTCCGTCAGACTTTCGTCCATTGCGGAATATTCTCGTCTGCAGCCACCCGTAGGTGTATGGGCCGTATCTCAGTCCCATCGGTGGGGGTCACCCTCTCAGGTCCCCTAGGCGTCATAGCCTTGGTAAGCCGTTACCTTACCAACTAGCTGATACCGATCAAGCTGTTCCCAGAGCAATAAATTTTTACTCTTGCGAGACTATCGAGATTTACCTATCCTTTCGGATAGCTATGCTCGACTCTGGGGTACATACTTGATTATTACTACCTCGTCTGCCGGTTGCTCCTTGCGGAGCCCCCTTGACTTGCATGACTTATCCACGCCGCCAGCGTTCATCCTGAGCTAGGATCAAACTCTTAACTATAAACGAACGGAACAAAATAGAAAGCGCTACTGGGATCACCCTAGTCCGTGAGGACTAAAATAAATCAGTTTCTTTTCCTAGATTAATTCGTTGTATCCTGTTAGCTCATTAGAACTGAATTGGTTCATTGGAATCATTGTTTAAATAAACATTGTACTTGCACTGTATCTGAGGGCTCCGCTAAGAGCCGCACAGAACATTTTTCTTCCCTGCCCCGGGTTAAGGAGGCATTGAAGAAATTAAATACATTCTCAATATATGACTTTCAAAGTACCACCTTGACGTTCAAGGCGTAGAGACCATATTACAGGCCAGGAAAATAAAGTCAAGGGGTATATGTGAGGTCTGGACAAAATACTTAAAACCTTGATTTAACTTGCCTATATACTGCCACATATCCTATACTCACTACTATTATGACGACTCAAATTAAGCACCTTTCGAAACAGGATATTGAGAGCCTATCCCAATCTCTCAAAAGATCTTTTAAGTACTTAACTGATCAAAGAACAAGTGACGTATTGGCAAAGTACATACAATTCCCTAAAATACCCCCTATTTTAAGCGAATCTCTTGTTGCTCGCCTGATAACAAACAAAAAAATATTATCTGATCTAGCAGTAGACAAAATAGTGATTAATCATGCTCAAGCAGATCTAGTTATAGTAACTCCGTCACATAAAATTATGGTCGAAGTAAAATCAACAGGTAAAAGTGCATTTCAAAATATAGGAGAAAAAGACATTCGTTCTGACTATTTGATTTGGGTTCATTTTAATACATTTTTTACAGAAGAAAAATTAGATTCATTTGAAGTTTTCATTATTAAACATCCTAAACGTTATTTTACAAAACCAACTAAAATAAACTTGGCTGATGTAAAGAAAAAGATCCCAAACCTTTACTCATATATATTTAGTTTCGCAGACCTCTAGCTTCCCTTTATCACCACAACCTTCTCCTCCCTCGTCATCCTTTTCATCTCCGCCTCCCTAGCTCTAGCAGTCGCAAGCGTAGAATGCACCTCGGACCATTTGAGAGTCACTGGGCGACGGATCTTAGTGTAGTGAGCGCCTGATTTTGCGTGATTGTGCTGATGAAAGCGTTTCTCGAGATTATTGGTACTGCCGCAGTAGAGAGTACCATCGGCGCATTCAAGGATGTAGACATAAAATAAAACGGACCCGGAAGGGACCGCTTTATTTTTTCTTGTTATTTCTTTCCCTTTTTGTTTCTTCCCCATTTCTCGAGTGTTACCAACAAAGGCGAACCGATGAATACTGACGAATATGTTCCTGCCGCAATACCGATAATAAGCGCGAGCGAGAAATGTTCGGTTGTTGAACCGCCCAGAACGTAGAGGACGACGAGAGCGATCAGTGTCGTCAAAGAGGTATTGATCGAACGTGTGAATGTCTGACTGACACTCTCCCCTACCACATCGGCAAAAGGCTTCTTGGCTGGGGACAAGTGGAGATTTTCACGAACGCGATCGAACACAACAATAGTATCGTGAACTGAGAAACCGAGCACAACGAGAAGTGCGGTCACGAAGAGCGTATCGACTTCATAGCCGGCAAAGTGACCGAGAACTGCAAAGACACCAACAGGAATGATCACGTCGTGGGCCAAGGCAATGATCGCAGTCAATCCATATTTCCAAGAAGAAACCGGTTCGGAAACTTTACGGAAAGCGAAGGTGATGAAAAGAACGATGCCAAGAATAACCAAAATAATGGAAACATATGCCTTGCGAAGTGCTTCGGCTCCGAGGACAGGACCGATGGAATCAAATGTTCGGACAACGCCGAGTGACGTCGAAGAAGCGGCTGCGGCACTGCTCGAAGCGGAACTTGCTTCCGTAATAGACAATGCCTTCATAACAGCCGCCTTCTCATTCTGATCAACAGGCTTCATGCGGACGATGTATCCATTTGTACCTGAAGGACGGATGGATGCGCTGGGATCGATCGTGGAGATAGCGGAAGTCAGTTCTGACTGTGCAGGACGGCCTTGCGGATATTCAGCGTCGATAAGAGTGCCTCCGGTAAAATCAATGCCTGGCTTGAGACCCCACATAGCAAGTGCCACAAACGAAGCAATGACCAGAATGGCGGAGAGAGTATAGAAGAGTTTTCTGTTATTGACGACCCACATGGTATTGATTAATTAAAAAATCCATTACTGATAAGGAAAGTGCTCAACTTGGATGTGCGTGCCGGTGCAACTGCATACAGGAATAAACGTGACACCGTAATCGCGGTAAACATACTGACCAATACGCCGACTACGAATACCAAGGCAAATCCCGTCACGATAGATGTACTGCCGAAGTAGTACAGGATAAGACCGGTAATGATACTGGAAATGTTCGAGTCGCGAATGGAAAGCCATGCGCGTGCGAATCCTTCATGCATAGCATCCCAAATGCTGCGGCCTCGAGCAAGCTCCTCTTTCATGCGTTCGAAAATAAGAATGTTCGCGTCAACGGCCATACCGATAGTAATAATGAAACCGGCGATACCTGCGGCGGTGAGAGTTACAGGGATCAATTTGAACAATGCCAGCATGATGACCGTGTAAATTCCCAAAGCTATTACAGCGATCACGCCTGGCAGTCTGTACCAAAGAATAAGGAACAAGGCAATAATGATGAATGCGACAATACCCGCTTTGATGCCGCCATTCACCGCTGCTTGTCCGAGTGACGGACCTATCGTCTGAGTAGAAAGCAAGCTTATAGGAATAGGCAATGCTCCGTAGTTAATATTGCGTACGAGTGACTTTGCTTCTTCGAGGGTGAATGTCCCGCTGATCTCCGCTTTGCCGTCTGCTATTTCATCGCGAACAACCGGCACCGAAATAGGAGTACCGTCCAGGAATATTCCAATGTAATCCCCAATATGTTTTTTTGTGATCTCACTGAAAAGAATGCGTCCTTCGCTATTGAATGCCAGACCGACGGTCGGCTGGTTGGTTGTTGAATTGAACTGCAGACTGGCTTTGCTGACCATGCCGCCATTCAAACCAGTTGGCTTGAACAAAGCGAGATATGCAGCCTGTTGTGTCGTGGTCGATGTAAACGCCGAACTTGAAGCCTGAAAGGCGTTCATGTCCTTGGCACTCACGAGTCTGAAATCGAGGCTCGGCGTGGCACCGATCGACTTCACGGCCTCATCGACGTTTGTAATTCCGGGCAATTCAACGACAAGTTTGTATGCACTCTCTTTCGAACTGAGCGCGGCGCCCTGTTCAGTCTGGACCAAAGCTTCACTCACACCAAAGAGGTTGACGCGGCGCTCGACGGCATCACGCAAGGCTGTCATGGAATCGGCGACATCAGCCGGATCCATTTTGGAAATATCGGCTTGATATACCAAGTGCGTTCCTCCCGAAAGGTCGAGACCCAGACGAAATGGATGCGAACTGCCGGGCTGATTGCTGGCGTAAACGAAATAGCCGATGATTGCGGCTACGATGAGGAGCATGACTGCCCTGGCACGGTGTTTTAACATATTGGATTATTATAGCCACAAGTGAAGATTTGTAAATAGCCGAAGGCATTTACACATTTCGAGCCCTTTACTTCGTCTCTTTACCTCCCCGCCCTCTTCAGCAAAATCTGCAGCGTCCTTAAAATAATCTTCAAATCCAGAGCAAGCGACCTGTTTTTGATGTAATACAGATCGTAGGACAACTTGTCGCGCGTATCTTCGGTGGCAACCGCATGATGAGGATGAGCCTCATGATAGATCTGCGCCCAACCGAACAATCCCGGCTTCACAAGATGGCGCGCATTGTAATACAAAATTTCCTTTTCGTAGATATCAACGAGAGGAGGCAATTCCGGACGAGGACCCACCAAGGAAAGATCGCCGCGGAATACATTCCAAAATTGCGGAATTTCATCGATACGCGAGACTCTGAGGAATTTACCCACGCGAGTGACCACATTTTTTGTCGTACCGGTTGCCCCATACTTTCCATGATCATTGCCTGACATGCTGCGGAACTTTATGATCTTGACCGGTTTGCCATTTTTACCGGTACGCTCCTGGATAATGAAGATCCGGCCGCGATCTTCCAATTTTATTGCCACGTATACGAATGGATAGAAAACCAGCGAAATAACGCCGCCAATAAAAGAAACGATCACATCAATAATCCTTTTCAATCCGTCATAGAGACGACGATTACCGAGTGCTGAACTGGAATTTTCTACCAGCCATCGTTCTCCCACCATTGATAACGGAATGCGATCGAATATCAATTCGTACAGCTTGCTTGCATCGATGATCTGCATTCCGGAGAAAACCAGAGAATACAAAAATGGCATGGCGGATTCGATGGCCGGGTCATGCAGATCGGCGACGATGACATTCGATTGCGTACGGCTCACTGCTTCGGAGATCGCCTTCACTGTTTCAGTGACCGAAGAATGCGGTTGTATGGATTCTTTGAATGCAAGACCGTAGCGGATATTCCCTTCTATCTCTTCACGGAGGTCATCGACATCTGCACCGGATCCCACCAAAATCGCATTCTGTTTTCTGGTGGCGGAAACGACCGGAAACATCACGATGCGCCACAACAGCAAGAGTGCGGTTGAAATGATAAAAAATATAAAGAGATTCGCTTTCGGAGCGATGGTCACCGGCATGAGGTAAAAGAAAATGATGCCGATGATTGCGTTTACGATCTGTGCACGGATGAACAACCCCTGGCTTCGATTGCGGATGATAGCAACCTGCTTGTCATACAGGCCGGCACTGAAGTTAATGAGGATGAATACGATAAAAAGAATGGCGAAAGCAGGTACGTGGCTTGCAAGCAATGTATGCGACGGTATTTGCCAGTAACGGATGGCCAGAGTGGCAATCAAAGAAAATATAAAGGCGAGCAAATCACCTATGATGAGGATGCCTGTTCCCTTCGGATTAGCAATGGAAGTCATGGACACTACGCTACCACGATAATATGAGGATTTCAAGGCTCCTGTAGCAGATTTGGCGGAATCTCTTACTCGTGCTAATTTAAGGTAAATGAAGATACTCTACGTAATAACCAAATCAAACTGGGGCGGTGCCCAGCGTCATGTTTTTGATCTGGCCACAGCCATGAAGGACAAGGGGCACGATGTTTGGGTAGCTATCGGCGGAGAAGGCATCCTCAAACAAAAACTCGAATCAGCAGGCATTTACACGTTCGGCATAGCGAAACTCGGGCGCGATATTTCGCTCGGCAAAGACACCGGTTCATTCAAAGAAATATACACCGTTATCAAAAACAAAAAACCGGATATCCTGCATCTCCACAGCCCCAAAGCGGCAGGGTTGGGCGCACTCGCGGGCAGGTTGGCCGGCGTCGCATCGATCATCACAACAGTTCACGGATGGACATTCAGTGAAGACCGGCCATTCTACCAGCTGATGAGCATCCGATTCTTTTCCTGGCTGACCATACTGCTCTCCCATACGACAATCGTCCTTTCAGAGCGTGAATACAAGCAAGCCCTTCATTTTCCCTGGGTGAAGGACAAGATCCAGCTCATTCCTCTCGGCATCAAAGCGCCCACATTCATCTCCATTGATGGAGCGAAGCAGGCTTTGGCAAAAATAATCGGGATGAATCCTGCGGATTTTAATAAAAAAACAATAATCGGAACAATTGCGGAATTGCATCCGAACAAAGGGTTGCCGTACCTGATTGAGGCCATGGCTTCCGTAGCCGTACAACAACCAAATGCCATAGCTGTTATCGTAGGCGACGGACAAGAAAAAGCCGCGCTCCACATGCTCATCAAAGAGCGTCAGTTGGAAAAAGTTGTTTTCCTGGCAGGATATCTCGATCACGCTTCCGAATACCTCAAAGCATTCAATATATTTGTCATGTCATCGCAAAAAGAAGGACTTCCCTACGTCATCCTGGAAGCCGGCTGTGCATCCTTACCAGTAGTCGCGACGGCAGTCGGAGGCATCCCTGAAATGGTGGAGGATATGAAATCCGGAATCCTCATCCAGTCAAAAAATGCGCGCGAACTTGCGCACGCCCTTTCCTTCATGATCGAACACCCTGACGAACGTAAAAAATATGGCGCGGCTTTGAAGGAACGTGTTACCACGAAATTCTCAATGGATAGAATGCTTTGGTTGATTGAGGGGCTTTATAGTGTGAAGAAATAACTTACCCAGAACCAATTGCTTTTTCCTCATCTGCGGAACTCGCTTCGTGAAATTGCAAGGTTTTGAAAAATAGGCATAGCGTGAGATTTTCCAAAACCTTGCAATTTCTAGTCAGCTCAAACAAGTCCTCGACGAGGAAAAAGCAATTGGTTCTGATTTATTTACTACTCTTCTATTACTGCGGCCCGATAAATTCGTTCTTAACGAGATCTTTGTGCGCGGGACGCGAATACCTTCGCATTGCAGACAGAATACCCAAAGCCAGAAATTCGCTCAAAATATGAGTGCCGCCATAACTCATGAATGGCAACGGAGTTCCAGTCACTGGGAGAAGATGCATATTCATTCCTACATTCACCGTAATGTGCACGATGAAATAGATTGCCACTCCCGCGCCGAAAAGAACTTCGAAATTGGTTGCTCCCAGCATGGCATTCTGAATGATGCGCCATATGAGGATTCCATATAATGTAAAAAGTATAAGTATGCCGACAAAACCCCATTCTTCGGCAAATGCGGCGAAGATGAAGTCTGTCTCATATTCAGGCAAGAACTTGAGCCGGGACTGAGTGCCATAGCCGACTCCTTTGCCGAACAGCCCTCCTGAACCGACAGCGATAGTCGATTGATAAGCGTTATATCCCACGCCATGTATATCCGCCAACGGATTAATGAAGGTACGGATACGATCCTTTTGATATTCTTTGAAACCAAAACTCCAGAGAAGCATGAAGGTAACGGCGCCGATCACAAACATTGCCAACAGATGTTTCTTGGAAATACCTGATGTCATGACCATTCCAAGCCAGATGAAAAAAATGATCATTGCCGAACCGAGGTCCGGATGCAAAAGGACAAGAATGAACAATACGAATGTATATAATCCGGATACGATAATGTGGCGGACATTGGCTATTTCGATATGCCGCCGTGAAAAATACTTTGCCAGAATAATGATCAATGCGATCTTGGCGAAATCAGAAGGCTGAAAAGAAAACGCGCCGAACGAAAACCAGTTGTGTGCACCGCGGGTTGCGGTACTCAAAACGAAGAGAGCTCCCAGCAAACCAACCGAGAGTACAAAAAGAGTCATCGAGACCCATGTTGAACGAAGAAACTGAAAATCAATCCGGCTCACTGCAAAAAAAACGATCACTGATATGGCAATCCAGATCATCTGGTGCGCGGCAAACGAAGCACTGTCCGTAAAGGAATGCATTGTGACGAGCCCTACCGCCAATATCGGGAGTACTGTAAAAAAGAGCCACCAATCAATGGATGTTCTCGACTGACGATCGGCCGCGGAAGTAAGCCTGTATGAAAACAATGATGAAATGATTCGCTTCACAACCCTATTCTGCCACAGGAAGGACTTCAATGGAAATGACCTTGTCTTCCCTGCGGATCGGCCACGTAAAAGGCGCAATTACGTTTCCCTGCGAAGGAATCCCATCTACAAGCGTCTTTGAAAAACCGAGTGCATTTCCAGCAGCGTCATACAGCACGGAATAAACAGAAAATGCGTTCACTGGCTGGACACGAGAATTCCGGATGGTCACAGACAAAGAGGATCCAGATTCATCCTCGGAATACTTCTTATCAGCTATGATCAAAGCCGAAAGCGGGTCTACCCGTTTGTGCCAGTCCGGTGCTACTGTAAATTCAAAAAGGATTTTTTCAGGAATTCGCTTGCCGGTCGATACTGCCGACTGAAACGCCAAAGTATTGCGATGCGGCGGAAGCGTGACTCTGCCCACATGATCAGTAATGAGTATTCCCTTATTATCATATGTGGCCATATGATATGGAACGGAAAGAGCTTCGCCTTCGGTGTTCGGATTGATGATGTATGCGGCAAGATTGTACAAACCTGGCGCAACCTGCTCGAAGCGCGTCCAGGCTACCTTGGGCGGGAGAAACGCGCTTGCACAGAGTCTCTGACAAGATCCGCCGCAATCGACTCCCTGTTCGTTGCCATTCATGTAGCCATCAAAACATGTAGGAGCCTTGTACACATGCAGAAATACAGGTACACCGATAGCGCCGATCATCACTATAATGACAATCAGCGCGTATGAGGACTTTCGACGTTTTGACCAGGAAGACATGATTAATAGCGCGTACTTGTTCCTGAATTAATACCGGATAAAGTAGTGCTGAAATTAGTATATGTAGCAACAGTCTTAATGACCCCGAACAAAATTCCAAAGATAAGCACCAGAATTCCAATGATGAGAAAGGCGACCAGCCATTTCTTGAATCCGGATACAGGAACATCGGCAAGCCGTGTCTCTTTCAAGGATACATACAGATTGTATATATATGCCAAAGCCACGGGACCTACGGTACCGATGAAAATAAGATTGAGAATCATTGCGATAATCATCCCGGCCACGGAGTTCGAATCAATGGCAAAAGTGGACTCAATCAGAAACGTAATTCCGGCGATAATAAGAGCGCCTATGGCATAGATCAAAACCAAAAACAGCATCCTTCCGAAAACTCCCCACCATCTGCCTTTCACAAGACTATAACTCTCAGTAAACGCGGAAAATCCTTTTTTGTCATCCAATACGCGGACGAATATGTACAAGGAAATATAAATACCTATGACGAGGGCAGGAATAAGGAACAACAAACCGGATCCAAAGAAAATCAAACAGGCAAGAATGATAAGAAAGAGAACAGACCAGAAATAACGAAAACCGGTTTTGTATTGGGTGCCAACAGTAAGAATAACTCCCGGCTCGTGTGCGAGACGGTGAATGGCATCTATCATTGCCGGTTGCATGACGACAGAAACGACGGTACCGACAATTCCAATAATGATTCCGATAACCAATAAAACGGGACTCTGAACCTGCATCAACAGTTGCCCGATGAACAAAATGACTGATGGCGCTATAGCGATGCTAACGAGCATCTTCCAGTTGTTTTTGAATACGTTCCAAGCGGATGTGAATAATTTCACTGGTCCCTGAAGAATCAGAGAAGATTGAGGGTTCTGAGGAGAAGGTGCTCCGTTTGCTGAAGGTGCTGAAGGCTCGTTTGTATGTGGTTCCATGGTATTAAAAAAGTAATAAGATCTTTCGGATAAATAAGATAGCGACCCAGATATTATGGCATATAAACGAAAAAACGCCATTACTGGCATTTTTTCTTGTTACTTTCGTATCCATTCCCACAACCTACTATGTAATTATGTAAATTCTTTATTTTGAGCCTTGAATCCTCTGTTCTGGCGACAAGCTACTTTCGCCCCGAAGGACTATCATCGCCGCAACTACGTTTCACTGCCGTGTTCGGAATGGGAACGGGTGTTGCCATAGCGCCAAATCACCAGAACGGAAGATTCAAAGCAAATCATTCATATCTCAAATATAAAATAAGCGCGCAAAATAATGCTGGTAACGCCAGCGACGTTCAGAGTTCCTAATAGGATTGGGCGGATTAGTACTTCACGGCTCAACACCTTACGGTGCGTACACCTAAAGCCTATCAACGTAATCATCTCTTACGGGCCTCAACGATACCTAATCTTGGGGCCGGCTTCCCGCTTATATGCTTTCAGCGGTTATCCGATCCGAACATAGCTGCCCTGCGGTGCCGTTGGCACGACAGCAGGTAGACCAGAGGTTCGTTCAACTCGGTCCTCTCGTACTAGAGTCAATTCCCCTCAAGTATCAACGCCTGCAGTAGATAGGAGACCAACCTGTCTCACGCATGTTATCACGAATTGCTTCGCGCATTGGACTATAGCTTTGTCACAGAAATTCAATAAATAAATTTATGAATGCTGGACGGCCGATGTTTAGTCTCTACGGGTGCAGCCAAAATTAATTGACGCTTCCCTCGGTATTATCCACTTTAAATGGACTCCACCGATATTAATCGACTTCATCACTTTAATTGACTAAAGTGACCGCCGTGGTTGATTGATCATTCCTTTCTCTCTACATCATGTGATGTATCACATGTTCAATAAAACGAAAAATTCTCGAAGTGATTCAGACTGTCGAATATTCAATTCGCAGTCAATAATTCCCTTCATGTTCCCTGTGCATGTGCTTTACGCATGCACATATGACAACATTTCGATGGTCGAACCATTTTGCATAATTAAATGCTCAACGGTCTGAACCCAGCTCGCGTACCACTTTAATTGGCGAACAGCCAAACCTTTGGGAGCTTCTCCACCCCCAGGATGTGGTGAGCCGACATCGAGGTGCCGAACTCCGCCGTCGATATGAACTCTTAGGCGGAACTAGCCTGTTATCCCTAGAGTAGCTTTTGTCCGATGAGCTTCCCCCGCATCTAATACGCAAGGTCGGATCACTTGGCTCTGCTTTCGCATCTGCTCGACACGTACGTCTCGCAGTCAAGCCAGCTTGTGCCCATACACTATCGCCATGGTTTCCATTCACGGCTAGCTGACCTTTAGGCTCCTCCGTTACTGTTTAGGAGGATAGCGCCCCACTAAAACTGTCCACCAGATACTGTCTCCCGGCGTTTATACCGCCGAGGTTAGAATATACATTTTTAAAGATTGGTGTTTCATCGACGGATCCATGCCACCCAAAAGCGACACTTCAAATCCTCCCAACTACGCTACGCATCAAAAACGTATAGTCAATATCAAGTTACAGTAAAGCTTCTAGGGTCTTTTCGTCTAACTGCAGGTAACCGGCATCTTCACCGGTACTGTATTTTCACCGAGCAAGTCTCCGAGACAGTTCTCCAGTCATTACACTATTCAACGCGTCAGAACTTACCTGACAAGGAATTGCGCTCTTCTATTCCTTACGAAGGACTATGTCTTCATCCCGACCTTGTGGGCCTGGAGCATGGCGTATAGTCTCTTGGAGCCATGTTGACTTGTCTCACGTTGCCGTGAGACGAGGTAGCATTTGTGTTTCTAACGTGTTGTTTCTTTTTATAGAATTATCAAAAATTAATCTCATAACAATCCTAGTCTTCCTCGGTTCGTTCTTCGAAAACAAACCGAGAACCTTAGGATCGTTATAGTTACGACCGACATTCACCAGGGCTTATAACAGTCACCACTACTCTTGCGAGTAGCAACGCCATTATTTGACCTTCTGGCATTGGTCAAGTGTCACCCCCTATACATCCTCTTACGAGTTCGCAGGGAGCTGTGTTTTTGATAAACAGTTGCCAGAGATACTTTAGCTGCGGCCCTTTGAGTTAACAAAGGGCAAGCCTTATTCCGAAGTTACGGCTGCTTTTTTGCCGAGTTCCTTGGAGACCACTCACTCGTTCGCCTAGGTCTACTCGACCTAACCACCTGTGTCGGTTTGCGGTACGGTTTTTATGTATTTATGCTTAGAAGTTTTTCTTGGAAGCGTGCTTTACCCTATTTTACCTTGCGGCATTTTCGCTCTGCTTGGAAGTGTCATTGAAGACAGGATCCGGATTTGCCAGGACCCTTCCTTACAGCACGAACGTCAGATCCAATAGTGCGCAGGGCATACTACACTTCGTCACTCCATCGCAATACACAAAAGTCACGGAATATTAACCGTGTGCCCATCGGGTGCGGCGTTCGCCATCCCCTTAGGACCGACTAACCCTTGGCTGATATACATTGCCAAGGAAACCTTGGTTTTTCGGCGTGCGGGTATCTCACCCGCATTGCGGTTACTTGTGCCAACATTCTTACTTCGTAACGCTCCAGTGTGGGTCACCCCTTCACCTTCATCGCGATACGAATACTCTCCTACCAAAGGACAATGCCGAAGCACTGTCCAGTCCTCAGTTTCGGTACGACGTTTAAGCCCCGATTATCTGCGGCGCGAAATTTCTCGATGAGTGAGCTGTTACGCTATCTTTGAATGATGGCTGCTTCTAAGCCTACATCCTCATTGTCATAGAAATTTCACTACCTTAAGCGCACTGAACGTCGATTTAGGGACCTTAAATAGAGATCTTGGGCTGTTTCCCTTTTGACCAATGGAGCTTAGCCCCCACAGTCTAACTGCCGGACAATTACTTTGTGTATTCGGAGTTTGATAGGTCTCGTGATCTTTCGACCTGTCGAGACCTTCCAGTGCTCTACCCCACAAAGGTACATCCGACGCGAACCCAAAAGTTCTTTCGGAGAGAACCAGCTATTACCAGATTCGATTAGCTTATCACTCCTTACCACACGTCATCCGATAGTTTTGCACGGCTAACCGGTTCGGGCCTCCATCCGCCTTTCGGCGAACTTCACCCTGCGCATGGCAAGCTCATCTGGCTTCGGGTCTTTAGCAAACTACGAGCGCCCTATTCAGACTCGGTTTCCCTGTGACTCCGGCCTCGCGGCCTTAGTCGAGCAGCTTGCTAAAACTCGTTGGCTCATTCTTCAATAGGCACGCCGTTACGGACTTGCGCCCGCTTCGACTCCTTGTAGGCATATGGTTTCAGATCTATTTCACCGCCCTTCCGGGCTACTTTTCACCTTTCCCTCACGGTACTTGTTCACTATCGGTCTTTTGGAGTATTTAGTCTTGCCGGTTAGTGCCGGCGGATTCCCCCGAGCTATTCGTGTCCCGGGGTACTTAAGAGTAGAAACAAAGAAGATTTTTTATTGTAACTCATGGGACTATCACCCGCTAGGGTCGAGCTTTCCAGCTCATCAAGCTAATAAAAAATTTTGTGACTTCTCTGCTATAAATAGCACGTTTCTATCTTGCAACCCTCAACCTAAATCACACGGAATGGACCGAAGTCCACGCCGTACGATTTAGGTTAAGTTTAGACTATTTTCGCTTTCGCTCGCCGCTACTAACGAAATACATATTTGTTTATTTTCCTCCTGGTACTGAAATGTTTTACTTCCCAGGGTACGCTTCCAGCACAAGTGCTGGATACTATGATGTAACTCATAGTGTGTTTCCACATTCGGACATCTTCGGATCAAAGGTTGCTCGGCACCTCCCCGAAGCGTATCGCCGCCACGCCACGTCCTTCATCGCCTCCACAAAGCCAAGGCATCCACCATACGCCCTTGATTTCCTATTAGGAAATCTGCACACCGCTGTGCGTTACCCCTCTCATCGCTCTACAAGAAGCGAAGGAGGTTCTATACATTACTTGCTTAACTTACTTAATTTGAGATATGTGATTGTCAAATTTCTGTCGTTCAATCGGTACTGCATCTTGTCCCTCTTTTTGAGTGGAACCCGATGAGACAAAGAAAAACCGCTTCACTGAGCGGCCGCATCTCACACTCCAGTTACGGGGTGTGGCTATGGCCGCGTATGGATGAGGTTATTTTTTGTAATCATTCCGAGGTAGGGACAGTATATACGAGGCGCTATATATGTCAATACCATATTGGATATGTGTACAACATGTGGATTAATAAACCGGCAAACAGATACAAAAAAGACTCCATTAACGGAGTCATTTTTGTTCTAACTTAGAATGTAGAACCAGCGTCCAGCGTACTGAATTATTCCGATACGTTGTGGAGTGTCTTTTCGATTATCTTCTCTGCGGCGTTCTTACCTCCAAGACCGAAGGCCAATCCGAGGGCCAAAGCGGCACCTGCGAATACTGCCATAACAACAGTCTGGATAAGAGCTGGGGCAATGCCAAGATTGAAGAGGGCTGTAAGGATTGCGAAAATCCAGATAACCCATTTCGTGATGCTTCCGAGAAGTTCTGCTGACTTGAGATGAGCTGCGCGTGAACTTGCAACGACGATCTTTTGCATAGCGTTCGCAACAACAACTGCAACCATAAGAATAAGAACAGCAACGATAACTTCAGGCAAATAATTTACGATATCGCGGAGGAATGAGGTGACCTGGTTCAAACCGAGACTATCAAAGGCTGCCATCAAGAAGACTACGATAACAAACCATTTGACCAAAGCGCCGACAAATAATCCGGAGTTGAGAGTGTGCCCTGCACGCTTCACAACATCCTCAAGACCTGCACTCTTCAAAGCTGCGTCTATTTTCAAGGCTTTGAAAATACTTTCAACAAGCTTCTCGATAAGAGCGGCGAGTATCCAGCCAATCGCGAAAATAATAATGGCGAGGATAAGATTCGGGACAAAGCTTGCTACACCGTACCATACGTTGAGGAGCGATTGCGTAAGAGCATCACCCCAGTTTTGAACGATCATCATAGTGATATTTAAACTAATAATTATTTCTTGTAATAAGCCTTCATTATACCATTGAATGGAGGCGAAAAATTAAGGGGTGTGGATATGAAGTAGGTTGAAACAGCCTGTTACTGAGGTTCAATGCCTAATCTGTCGAGCAAAGTAACGTGCGGATAGTCGAGAATATCCCTTACGAGCCGATCGTGAATGCCGAGTCTGTATTCGAAATCCTGTGTTTCAAAAGCGGAATAGGCTATCTCCTTTCCGATCTCGGATTCAATTATTTTAATGACGGATTCTATTTTTAGAAGATTAAGCTCATCGCCGACGATCAGCAGATCGACGCGGGAATCCCAGTTCTGAATAAAAACTCCCGAGGCAATGAATAATTTTATCTTGCCGGCATTGGTAAAACGTTTGGCCAGCGACTCGTCCGCATTGAGACTGGTTATCGTCAATAAACTTTTCAGCGGATCGAGATATGGAAATTTATCATTGAGAATATATCCCTGCCCGTGAATTTTCTTGGTCACCATTTTTTTGCCTTTGCTTACCTGGATGTCTTTTGACACCTGCCGCCTCTTGATCATCTCTGATTTTTCAAGCGTGTTGAGTTCTTTTTTTGCCGCAGATGAAGAACATTTGGTACGAAGCGTAATTTCTTTCATCAAAAAAACCGTCGAATCATTGAAAAGAAAAAGTCTCAATAGTTTGACTTTCGCGGGGCTTCCGAATAATGCAGTGAGGGTTTCCATATGGGTGTTAAGTGAAAGTCATTCTAACAGAATCTGGCAATAAAGAAAGTTCTATCTATTACTTGCAATTCCACATGCACAATGTAATATAACCCCTAAGGCTAAAGACAGAAGGCAATCGTTGTTTTACTGGGACTTACCAGTAATGCGGCGGCACAAGACCTTCCGAGGTATTCCTATCTCTTTCGTCACGCCCCATATAAAGGTCGAGCAGATTATTCTATATTTCAGATTAAAAAAATGGCACGTACAAAAGTACAAAAGAAAGAAATCATTGAGAAGCTTGAGAAACTCATGGGTGATGCCAAGACGCTTGTCTTCGTCAATATCCATGGGCTCAAGGTCGGAGATGCCACGATCATGCGCCGTGAACTCACGAAAAATGGCGTAGGATTCTTCGTAGCAAAAAAGACTCTTACCGAACGCGCTCTCGAATCAAAAAAATACGAGGGTATGATTCCCGCACTTGTTGGTGAAATTGGCCTTGCTTACGGAACGGATCTCGTTGCGCCGGCTCGTGGCGTATATGAATTCCAAAAGAAATTCAAGGACCAAGTAACTATCGTCGGCGGCGTATTTGAAAGCAAATACATGGTAAAAGATGAAATGGTCGCAATCGCCTCCATTCCTCCATTGCCAACATTGCACGGCATGTTCCTCAATGTCATCAACTCCCCTATTCAGGGATTTGTCATGGCACTGGATCAGATCAGCAAGAAACCTCAGGCATAACATAAATAGTAAGGATTGCTATAGTAAAGAATTATTACAAGTTCAATTTTAGTTTAATTAATTATAAAAACATGGAAAATACAGTTGAAATCCCAGCAAAGTTCAAATCAGTCGTTGAAACCATTGAAAAGATGTCAGTCATCGATTTGAGCGAACTCGTCAAATTACTCGAAAAGAAGTTCGGAGTTTCCGCACAGGCAGTTGCAGTTGCAGCTCCTGCAGCCGCCGGCGCAGCAGCCGAGGAAAAGAGTACATTCGCCGTACACCTCACTGATGCCGGAGCCCAGAAGATCGCCGTTATCAAAGTCGTCAAAGAAGTCCTCGGCCTTGGTCTCAAGGAAGCAAAGGACCTCGTTGACACTGCTCCTGCCCTCCTTAAGGATGGCGTGAAGAAGGAAGACGCCGATGCTCTCAAGAAAGCAATTGAGACAGCTGGAGGCAAAGTTGAGTTGAAATAATACAATAAGTACAACAAAAACTGCACATGCGCTACTGCATGTGCAGTTTTTGTTTACTAAATACTACTTCGCCTCCAGCTTCTCTGTCTCGGAAATCATCGACTCGAACATTTCAAGAATCTTCTTTTTATTTTCGGCTGAAATGCTCTTGAACTTCATATGTCCGACGTGCACGACCAATTGCTTTGTTTTCTTTTCGGCCTGTTTCAATTTGCCCTTCTTGGCCAGATCAAGTATGCGCTGCATTCTTTGGACAAGCTGTTTGCCGCGCGGGTCCGATCCCGCCAATGTCTTGATAAGTTTCAGAGTAACTTCAGCTCCGACGAACTCACTCGGCAATTCACTCGGGTTTTGATTCAATACCTGGTCAACACTTCCATCTCCGTCATAATCCACCGAAAGCTGAGGAGTCGATGATGCGGATACGGAGAGAGGAATATCGGAGCCGGACAATGCGGCAGAAATATCAACTGCGGCTACGGAAAGCGGTGTGACCGGAAATAGCGAATACTCGATGCTGCCCAGCGCTTTCCCGGCCTGAAATTTTTCTATATCCAATGTGGCAAAACCCATACCTGTTCCCTGTACCGAAACTGAAAATGAATCACCCGGATTGGAGCGGATAGTGACGTACGTATCCTGCCCATCTTCACTTGCACCATATGTGCTATAATCGCTGCCGGGAATTTTTGTTTCGTATGCTCCTATGTACGCACCGTCTTCAACATTCAATGATGCGGGCAATGCTACGGGACCGGTATGGTTGCCTTTATTGTCATACACATGCAGTTCTACCGGCGAATGTGTGCTGATTTTAAGCTGAACCGGCTCTTTACTATAGTCGGGTTCACCCCACGCAACTCCTGACGGAAGGGTAAACGGACTTGATTTTTGATCATGCGTAATGGCACTTGTGATCAATGATTGAGTCGTGGACGATTCGAGAATATTCATATGATTCATATGGCTTCCTTCTGCGGAAGAAACCTGTTTCAAATCAACAGACATCAGAGTTCCAGCCTGATGCGCGGCACTGGGAGCTACGACCGTGCCATCTCCCATGATTGTCGTAGTTGCCCCGTGTTCGAGCGATGTTTTGCAAATCTTTTTTAGAAAATCAACTTTGCACGCTCCGGAATTTTTATAGAATATTCCTTTCGTCGTATCGTTGTTCCATCCAAGTATTGCCCATCGGGTGATGGAAAGCGGCCACGAAAATGGGTCCAGAATGCCATGGATAACATCCGCGGCAGCCATGAGAGCCTGATTGCCCTTTTCCGCATGATCAGTGTCGTTAAACGCAGGAGTTTGCCGCGTATTGTGCGAATCGATGATGAATTCATTTTGAGTTTCCGGGGAATAAATAGTTTGTGGGTATGATCCATTGTTGATGCCTTCAACTGTGGTAGAAGCGAACGCTATAGTCGGAGCTACCATCTTCAAAAAATACTCCTTCGATGGCAGGAGCGAGTACGCGCTCGCCATGTTTTTCCCCAATCCCCGCGCAACTGCCTGAGTTTCTATAAGCCCATACGCGATGGACTGATGATCGCCGTGAAGCAGTCCGAGTATGGCTTCAGGTGTTCCCAAATATGGAACAGCTACGGAGATCATCGAGTCAATAAGATTTTCTTTGTGAAGATCTGTCAAAACTTTCACTAAATATTTTGCAACTAGACCGCCATTGCTATGGGCAACAAGACTGACTTTTCCGGTTTTGGAACGCGAAGCCAGATCAGCAACTACATTCACCAACGATTCGGTGGTCGTTGCTTTTTTCTCCGCACTATTTACAACTTCTGCAATCGGTTTTCGCCAATCGTAGCCGAAAGAACGCCATTCATTGATGGTTCCATTTTTCGAAAGACCGTCCAAAAAATTCATGAATACCCCGTACACATTCACCAGGCCCAGCGCAGTATCGATAGGCTTGCCCGAGTATATCGTCGAGTCAGAACTGGATCCGTTTGAATCGAGATATAGTTTTGTAACATCGGCATTTCGATTTGGTTCCCATAACCTGTTTGTAGTGCCCAATCCGGCTAAACCGGACTCAGGACGATACATCCGTGTAGCTTCCAATCCTGGTAAGAATAAAACGCTTGAACAACACGCAACAGCCGGCGTTTCGAATTTCGGTTCTGTCGTCAGCCATGGCTCGTACGGAATATTTC
The DNA here is from genome assembly GCA_002413065.1 of Patescibacteria group bacterium UBA5187. Taxonomy (GTDB): domain Bacteria; phylum Patescibacteriota; class Minisyncoccia; order Phycocordibacterales; family PALSA-1337; genus C7867-002. The sequence continues at coordinate 2,730 of DHWH01000032.1, read as the reverse complement.
CAAAAATTCTATTCACTCCTATTCTCACCGGACCATCAGCACTTCCCCACCAGTTTCCCTGAGCTTGAATTGGCTTGTAGCCATCGTTAGAAATTCCATATGTCTTATTATTGGCAATGACGGAATTGTGTATTGATACCGATGATATCGCAGTTGCAGTATCCGCCAGTACAGTTATTCCGGCATAGTCATTATTTTCTATCCGGCTGTCGACAATATCGAGACTGCTTCCCCATACATATAAGGCTGTTCCGCTTGAATGAGAAAATGTTGAAGTAGAGACAGTGGCATGGGAGAAATATAACTGCAAATCTATTCCTTGCGCCTGCATGTCCGCGTACGAAACACTGGTAGTTCCATTTGAGATAAAAATACTTCCGGTACCCTGTATGCTTGCATGATCTTGTGCCGTACCGGTGATAAGAAGCGTGCCGTGGTCAACCACAATCCCCTGCTGTGTTTTTGCAGATGGATCCGGTCTCACAGTGACGCCGGGACCAATGGACAATGTAAGTCCGGCTGGCACATTGATCTGCCCTGTCAATAAATAAGGACTACCCTCTTTTGTCCACAGAGTATCCTGTAAAATAGTCCCTTTTATGCGAGTCCCCACCGAAGATTCAGCGTGTGCAATGTTTACAATGCTAAAACAAGCCATGATCGCGGTAAGACACGCGATGATAATATATTTTATTCTCTGCATGATAGTGTGCGTTACTTAATAATGCACACTATCGTATCAGCGCGAGATAAATTCCAGATAAAATAAAGTTAAAATCCTGATAAAAAAAGGATAAAATATTTTTGGCTCATAGCGGAACCGTTTATTATTTGCGTATAGTCGTCTTCGCGGCCGCCGGCTTGCTGGCCGTTTGTTTATTATTCGGATCCGTATAACGTCCAACTACATAGAGAACCGCAAAACTCATCGTGAGCATGCAGATAAAACCGATAAAGAATTTGAAGAAATTGCGATCAAAGGGATTAATAACCATATAATAGTATTATTATATCATTTTACACCTGAGAAACTACTGGATTAAGGATTTTTTATGAGATTTTGAATCTGGGTAACTGCCTGTAAGTACTGTTCCGGGGCCATATGACTATTCATAGTATCGAGAATCGCTGAAGTAGTCCCCACAAGTGCACGGGCTTGGGCTTCTTTACCTGCAAGCATGAGGGTCAATGCATAAGCAGATTTAGCTTTATCATACTCCGGAACCGATTCATACGTGCGCCTGAATAATACCAAAGCCTGATCCATTTTTCTTTCAAACAAATAAGTGGTAGCCAGTTCAAAATTGATGGTTTCTTTGTCCGGCATAAGCTCATGGGCTTTTACAAGAAGATCTTCCGCTTTTGCGTATCGGCCGATCTGGTTTAAAAACTCTCCGCCAAGTGCATATATGCGAGCATCAGCAGGAGTAATGGCGATTTGCGCTTCAGTTTGTGCTTGCACCAAATTGAAAAAGGTTACTTTAGTTAATGCGGATATTTGAGGATTCGCAATAAGAATCGTAGCGCAGGAAAATAGTTGTTCGCGAATTATTTGAGTTGCGACTCGGGTATTTATATCCAATGCTTTTTGAAAGCTCATGCCGTCCAGATCAGACCCAGTGCATGAACGTACAGCCTTTGTCATATGCATATTCGCTTGAAATACCCGGACATTGAATACATACAGAACGCCAACGCACAGTAAAATAACGACCGGTGCAAGGATATTATTGATGACATCCACGCGAATCACGCGGTCTGCAATACGAACCGGTCTCAAACTGAACTGATTCACGAAACCGAGCATGGCAAAGAAAAAGATATAATCCGCTAATGTATCGAAGATGAATAATGCATGAACAGCATGAGCGACCAGAAGTCCTGTGAATATGCTCTTTTGAATTATATTCAACTGGGATTTCCAGACATATATAAGGAATAAAACATAAAATCCTAGGTATATGAGCAATCCGATCAGGCCTGACGCAATGAACCAGTCCAAATAACTATTGTGGGCGCGATCGAACCATTGTTCCT
>DHWH01000032.1:0-617 GCA_002413065.1 Patescibacteria group bacterium UBA5187 | reverse complement strand
GATCGAACCATTGTTCCTGCGCGTACATCGCGGGATTATAATTGGAATTAAAAACATAATTGAAATTTTCCTGTCCCCAACCCAGGATCGGATGTTGCGCAATTCCCTTCAGGGCTATGGCCCATATATATTGCCGGGCCTGATTGCTTGTATCGTTCCATGAAATTGACGCCAAGCGGTTCAAAGTGTACGTGCGCTGAACAAATGGGGAATTACGATTGAGAATAAAAATAATGAAAATAATAAAAATACATCCTATGATGCTTCCGGAAATAATACGCCATTTTCTAGGTTCTTTTTTACCTAAAATAGAATACGCGCACAGACTCACGAATATTCCAACAAGCAATCCGAGTATGCTACCGCGCGTAGCCGTCTCGAATATTCCAAAAGCGAACAAGAGCATGGCAATGACGTACACATATGGTCTATAGGAGAAATGGGCACCTTGCTTCGACCGAGAAATGGAATACATGTAGGCTGCAATAAACACATGGAACAGAATATACGTTGCCAAATATATTGAGTTGCCGAACGTCGCATCTATGCGTCCCAAGTTCTGATGAAAAGAAACCCAACCTAGCCATTGGAATAGACCGTATATGGTAACTATAGAA
>DHWH01000033.1:261-14798 GCA_002413065.1 Patescibacteria group bacterium UBA5187 | reverse complement strand
ACCAACGTATGCGTATACCCCAGTTCATTGCCATACCATGTCAGATGATTCGACGTTTTCATGCGCTTATTGTATCACTTTCTCGAGAAAAAACCTCGCCCGCTCACCTGCTAAAATTCCGAGAAAAGGCTCAGAAGCTCAGCAGGCGAGCGAAGTGTGTGTTGTCAAAGGACTTACACAGCAATTTTACTCGAACTCCTGACACATAGCAAGCAAGAGAAAGGACTTATTAACAAGGTTTTAGGGTCGGATATTTGGCTTTTACTACCCCTGAAGTTTGAGCCTTTTTGTCCCCTCTTTTCGCCTTTTCTCGCATATAGATTTCATGGATTGTGGACCTCGATAAAGACTTGCCCGTCCGGCTATTTGTGTAGCGATTTGCAAGACTAGCAAATGAGTACTGGATCGGATCAAAGTCATGCAACATGACGATCTCGTCATTTCTTTTTGTGTTCGACTTATTGGCCATAGGCTAATATCTTATTCCGTTTTTTTAAATCAGAAAGCAGGAATTACGTTTTGGACCATCTTCCACCCCCAGGTGTGCGTACAACAGTTGCTCTTTTCGGAGCGTTGATAAATTCATGATGGCTTGGCACGTTCCCTTTCTGCATATACTCGATGAAGTTCTCGAGGACATCTTTTGCGTTGTCCATATTGTCTAGACTTGCCAGGCTCTTTAGGTTTTTATTAAGTCTCGCTTTGTCTGGCTTGGGATTCCCAGGGTTATTTTTCTGGAAGAGTTCCCATCTTTCCTTAAGGTCATTGCCCCACATCATCGTGTAGAATTGCGAACTCTCAAGATTTGAGTGACCGAGAATGTTGGTAACGTCTGCGCTCGCGCCTCCCTCTTTAATAATCTTTCGGCCTCCGTAATGGCGGGCTGAGTGGGCGTTGAAGATTGTCGGCAAGCCTGCGCGGTTTGAGGTCATGCGAAAAACTTCGCAGACTCCACGTCCGGTCATTCGTTTGCCTCGCACATCGTATGCGGCACATTTTCTGATCGAGGTAAAAACAGCACCTTCATTCTCAAATACCATCTTGTCCTGAATCTCTGCTTTCTTCTTCAGCCATGCCTTCAAATACTTTCCGGTCTGGGCCGTCCAGAATATTTCACGGATCGGTCGGCGACCTCTCGACTTCTCTGTTTTAATAATCGCAGAGCCTGAAAGGTCTTTGTTGAAATTCAAAGCATCTTCATCAAGCGATACAATTTCTCCTGCTCGCGCCCATGAATCCCATACCATGTGTATGAGTGCGAGATTGCGAATATTGTTTGGATTGCTGTCACGAGGAACCGCCTTTACCATTTTCTTGAAGTCTTCTTCATTTGCCACACGAGGAATATTGAATTCTTTTTTCGGTAATGGAATAAGAGACTCATTCACGCATCGATATCCTTTTAGATTGTAGTATTCAAAAAACTTCCTCAGTGCGAGGGCGACTATTGTTATACCGTTTCGCTTCCATCCCAAGCGCTCCATTTCTTTCATGTAATGGAGGATGTGATGAATCTGAACCTGCTCGATATCTGGATCTCCGAAGGTCAAGCAAAAGATACGGAGAACCGCATCGTAGCGGATCACGGTCTGGCCAGAGACTTTGAAGCCTCTCCAGTTTTTAAATTCTTCTATGGCTTCACTAAATTTCATATTATGGGCAACCAAAAAGTCCACTCGATGCTAATCAAAGTGGACTTCTGGCGGCCTAATACTAAATTAGTTTTTTGGCCATTCCCTAGCTAGGGATCATACCCTTTCGGGTATGCCTTATCATCTTACTCTATCCTTTCGGTAGATAGCAAGATGCGCTTGGGTTGAAGTCCATTGTTAGCATCCGGTCATTTACTGACCTGATCCCTTTCGGGACAATGGGTTCTTATTCGGTTGTGTACTCTATCCTAGTAGAGTGCCTTCCCATTGTCAAGAAGGACAATGTATGTTCTAAACTTTAAACAATGAGAACGTCTAAAAAGTCAATTAGAATAAGGCTTTTTTGAGCATATAAATAAAAAATCGCACCATCCTTTCGGGATGGTGCGACAAGTTTTTACAAAAAGGACGGATTACCCGAGCCTTTTGAGCATTGTTTCCAAAAATCCGACGACTTCGGTATCCGGAGCTACTTTCGCCTGGTCTGCACCGATTTCAATAGGCATTGAGACCCTTGGATTCGCTTCCAGAAGCTCCCCTATCGTCATTTTAGGCCCTACACGGCTGAACAGTTCGACGCTCGTTTCCAAGCAAAGCCTCGACAAGTCTCGAGCACCTTCGATCGGCAGACTCGCCCATTCCTCGATCTTGCCGAATGGCAGGACGTAAGGGTAGGCGTAGCTGAAGCCTTCGGCGCTTCGGACCGGCATAAAGCCATTGCTCGATGCTTCCCCGAGGACCCGTCCGCAGTTCGAAATGAACGGAATGAGATCATGATCGGGAATCCAGTCGAGAAGGTTCTCAATCGGATGCACAATAACAAGCTCACCCTTGAAGAAATTACCGAGGACAAACTTTGCCCTTGTGCAGCAGAAGCCGATGATGATTGCCGTGACTGTGATGTCACGACCGTTCAGCTCCTGAAGAACATAGCGCAGAGTGCCGCCACTGAATGCTCCGTCTTCGATGAGAACGACGGAACGTCCAGCAATCTTTCTTGCCAGGTCATCGTACTGTTTCTCGGGAGGCTCGAACCCTGGACGAGGACCATGCCCGATCAACTGTCCGTCTGTATTAAACAGTCGGTTGATGTTGAGGAGCAGACCTTCGCTTTTCGGATTCAAGTCGGCGATTTCTGGGCATGTGCTTAGTACCGCTTGCTGACCGATGTCAGTGACGCGACTCTCTACTTGCTCCCAGATTTTGCGTCTGAGTTCGCTCATCTCGATTGTGTCGATCGTGATACCTGGTAGAGCCTGCTGTATCTTTTGGAACAGACTCATGTGAAAGCGCTCGAACAACTGATCGTCCGGACGCGGGATTGTGATTGTCTTCGGACGGAATGCCTGAAGACGACTTGCCACGTCATAGGTAACCACATAGGTCCCATGACGAGTCGGTTGAACTGATTGCATGGGACCCTCCTTTTGGTTTTGGTTTGTATGAAAAAGAACTGACTATGTCAGTCACCAGTTTAACTTTTTACGAGGAGTGGCGCGAATTACTTTCCGTCGCCCTTCATTCGATCAATCATCATTTTGTATCCCCCAGTACCCTCTTTGAGCCATCGACTAATCTTTGCGATTGTGGCCATTGCTTCTCCGGACTTTTCTTGAATCTGCTCATACGTCTCGCCGGCATCGAGCTTCTTTGCCACTTCCCATCGCATTGCAAATTCTCTTAGATCCCGCTCGCTCATGAGGTCTCGAAAAAATGCTTTGAGCTCATCTTCATTCTTGAACGACATAAAGACCTTGAGGAGATCAGGTGATTTTTCCTCTAGCTCTTTCCATATTCCATTCTTTTCTTCGTCGGATATCATATTGTGCTTATTATACCAATTTTCAGTGTCTAAAGGAAAACTTTACTTTTTCTTTATCTTTTCTTTATAAAAACTTTACTTTTAGAGCAAGTCTACCAATTCGGCAGCGTCATCCTCATCGAGCCCTTCATCATCCATGAGCTCCTTTACTCTCTCCGCTTCCTCGATATCTATCCCCTGATTCTGGGCGATTTCGGCTATCTCTATAATTTCTTCTGGGTCTTTGTCTTCAAGCATAATTTATTTTACTAATTTTCTCGCTTCGTGATAAGCGCAGAAATCGCACGAAGCACTGCTGTCTGGCATATCCCCATCAAGGCACTCTTTGATTTCAAAAAGTGTGTTTTCTACCCACGAGCCGTTGCCGGTATACGGCAGGAGGTCTATATCAAAATCTAGCTTTCCGTTGAAGGCTTCTCTGTCGGCTTTTCCGTTGCAATAGACGAAGTAGCCGGTGTTGGAAACAGTGAATCCGAGTTGTCGCAAAAGCCACTGATACATTTCCATCTGGCGTTTATAGCCGATCTGCCAGTCAGCATCGAGACTCACTTTTGATGGTTTGCTTGTTGCTTTGTAGTCGACGACAACGATCTCCTTTGCTTCTTCATCCACCCAGAGGTCATCCACGGCTCCGGTCATTATGAAGTTAGTCGCCTTGTGATGGAATTGAATGCCTTTGAAATTCTCTCGCCATTCATTCATCATTTCATGCTGAAACGGGACCATGTTCAGGCCGTATGCTTTCATCAGCGGGTGTGGAGTCTTGGCGGCACGATGTATGTCGAATTCCTTCTTCAGAAGGCCGTCTACGGCCGAGTTTAGGGCAAACGGGAAGCCTGGCGGCTGCCCTACTCCTAGCCTGCGATCTAGATAGAAGCACCTCGGGCAATTCATGAATTGCTCGATCTTGGATCGGGACAATTTGAAAGGCTCCGTACTTGCCGGATCGTAAATGTTGCGCGTTCGATTTGCTTTGTAATATTCGGACATGATTTTTATTGCCAGCAATAAGTCGGCTTTTCTCCAATCTTTTGCTGTATATATTTCTCAGCTTCTGGCCATCCGCCGATTTGGTCGATGAGATGTAGTTCCATTGCCTTGTCGCCCAGGACCGAAGAACCGTCAGCAATTGCTTGGATCTGATCTAAAGGGACGTTCCGGTTATTTGCCACATCGGCCATAAAGTTTTGGTAGATGATTTTTACGTCTCTCATCAAAAGGGCTTTTTCGTCATCAGTGATCGGCTTGTCGGGGTTGCCAGTATCTTTATATTTTCCGCTCGTGAGCTGGATGTACTTTTCGTCTTTGTTGATGTTTTCGAGATATGAAGCAGTAACGCCTATACTTCCCACATCAGAGTTTCTTGAGGCAAATATTTGCTGAGCACCTGTGGCTGCCCAGTAGGCAGCGGACATGCCGCTTTGTCTGATTACGGCAACAGTCGGCTTCGTGCTTGCCTTGAGTGCTTTTGCTATTTCCTCTCCGCCAACTGGTGAGCCACCTCCTGAATCAACTTCAAGCATAATCGCTTTGATGGAATCATCGTCATTTGCCTGCTGTATTGATGAGACCACGTTCTCGCTTGCTACCGCATCTCCGTATTCAGCCTGATAGTCATCAGGGTCATCTGCGCTCCCTTGAGAAGGTATGTATGTGACTAGCGTTCCATGGAGATTTATTCCGAGTGTGTTGCAGTCAGATAAACTGGAGCTGCTTGAGTCGTCGTATGCGGTTGCCGTGGAATCAGGGTTGAAAATTATGCCGTATAGAAAATTGCCTGCCACGACAAGCAGGACAATTACTAGAGCAAACCCTATAAAATAAAGTGCCTTTTTGCCGATTGTTTTCAGTGCTGATTTCATACCAGTAGAGCCTTAGATGCCGAGAGCTTTAATTTTCTTATCAATCTCAGCGGACCCTTTCGACTCTCGAGGGAATGACCCATCCTCATTATAGAAAGTAATTTCTTTCTCAGAATGGTTTGCCTTCTTTGGGAATAATTCTGCGATTTTTTCAATATCGGTAAATGGCGCTTTCTCTAGCTCTTCTCCCTCCATTTCTGCGGTATGAGCTCCTGAAGACAATGATCCAGTATTTGGTCTTGCTTCTATAAGTTCTCCCATTCTTGTTGCAGCCAACTGCCAGTAAGTGGCGAGTGCTATTTCATGCTCAAGAACAGAGCCCTCATGGTGTTTTTCAAGATGTTCCAACAGCTCTTTTGTGGCATTCCAAAGAGAGTCATATTTCATTGAGCCCTCGGAGTAATCAAGTCTCGTTGACTCATGCACCATGAGGAAAAACATTGCTTTAAGTAAATAGCTTTTCCCATCTATGTTGCCCTGTTGGGCAAATACCTGAATCCAGGTATCATCCACTTTATTGAAAAGATGAGGGTAGTCTTTGAATCTTTCTTTTCTGCTCTGCTCGTATTCAGCATCAGATTTCTCATCTGCGATCGCGTCTTTTTCCACCTCTTTCTGACGATAAATCTTCCAGAGGATGAAGGCTATTATTGCTAAAAGGATTATTACGAGTGTCATATTTTTTGATTAATTTGGCGTAGTGCCTACTGCTTGTATCCACTCAGCGTCGGTGCAGCCGTTCGTCATGCTTGGGTAACAGCGATCGCTCATGGGAACATTGTGCCTATCGTACCACTCGTACTGTGGGCAGCCATTGGAGTCGCACTCATTATTATTGAATGGAAATGGGTCGTTACTCGGATTATTCGCAACAGTATTTTGCGTATAGGTGCTTCCTGTGTTGGTAGATGTTTGGGTTGTTTGGTTGCTACAAGAGTAGCTGCTATGGAAGGGTGCGGTGCATGGAGAAACCATTGACCACACGACGATGGTTACGAGCGATACGAACGCTAAAGCTATAAGAAATATAATGCCACCGATCGCAAATTTAAACGGACGGCCGGTGAGAAAGAAGCCGACTACTGCTAGGACACAAAATATTCCAATGAGTAGAAAGGCTGTCATGACTTTAATATCCGTTAATCACAGATTTGTTTAATGCTGTTCTGGTCAACGGGCCGACTGTGCCTGTTGGGGTGATGTTGTGAAGTGCTTGGTACAAGCTGACCGCCGTTGCAGTGTCTTTGTCGTAGGCAGTGCTTACATAACCTGTATACCACCCTTCAATTGCCAGCAAATTCTTGAGATTGACCACCTCGGTTCCAGTTGAGCCTATGCTGAGAGCTCTTGTAAAGGTTGGGTAGCCGATTGAACATGAATTGATTGCAGAGTTCCACTGATAGCCTGTCGAGCAGTAACACAGACTTCCATGCACTTCAGCACCGCTACCAAAACTTGAACAACTTCCGCCTGTTGATGGCGGCGGAGTAGCGCTAGCAGGAGCAGTATAGGTTGTCGCAACGCAAGCCGTTTTGGCGCTGTTTACCGAGTACCCGTAATTACACGTGCATGATCCGGTTGAATTTGCGTAAGAATTAAGCGGACATGATGTTGTTGTAGGAGGAGGAGTATAAGTGCTGGTGTATACGCAAGCCGTTTTGCTTGAATTCACGCTGTACCCATAGTTGCATGAGCATTTGCTCGTTGCGGAATTGTAAGTTGAATTCGCGGGGCAAGTATTAAAGGCGTTTCCGCTTCCGTAGGAAGTTCCTCCGATATTGGTGATCGAGCCGTAAGTTCCATTACTGCCATTTATGTATGTGGTGTTGCCGATTGAGTTTGCTGTCCAGTTGTCACCACCAGTTCCATTGTAATAAGTTGTATTCCCGATAGTGCTTGCGCTTCCACTGTATCCATTTTTGCCATTGACGTAGGTTGTATTTCCGATGCTGCTGTACGTCGTGCCATCACTTCCATACGTTGTATTTCCAATAGTGTTATAGGTCGTTCCGTCGCTACAATAAGTGGTATTTCCGATCGCATTACAAGTTGAGGCGAGTGCCTGCGAAGCGCTTAGTGCAAAAATAAAAACAGCGGTGAAAAGCACCAGCTGTAAGAGGTTTGAGTGGATTATATTTGCTACACCTGCTAATCCTTTCTTCATAAATTATTTAATAAAATAGTTGATATCTTTCCCGTACAATTTTGCAAATCGTTGGAGTTCGACAACGTCCACTCTTTGCTGTCCGGATTCAATGTTGGAGATGTGCGACTGAGGGCGCTTTAGCTTCTTTGCTACCTGCACCTGGGTCAGCCCCGCCTCAAGCCTAGCCTGTCTCAGTCTTTCGACGAAATAGGCATACTCTTTTGTTTGGATTGACTTGACCATAATGTTACTATGGTCTATCCAAATTATCAATATCCAAACTTTGGATATTTCTAATATCTCGAAAGAGCCCCTCCGAGGGATATGAATGCCGGATAGCTCTCCGGAAGTCAATGACCTTCTAAAAGAAGGACTAAACCCCCATTCTCTTCTTAGCTACTTCAATGTACTTACCTTCTTTCTCTATACCGATCCACCTCCTTCCCAGTTTCTTTGCGACATGCGTCGTCGTACCGCTTCCCAAGAAAGGATCAAGCACCACATCTCCCTTGTTGCTCGAGGCAACGATAATTCGCTTTAGGAGCTCCTCTGGCTTCTGTGTAGGGTGAGCAGCTCTATTATCCTTTCCTCTTATTCTTTCTTTACCCTGGACCAAAGGAAGAGACCACACGTCTCTCATTGCCTTGAGACTTCCGTCGATCTGCTTCTCTGGATTGATAGCCTTCAGTTCGTCATTATTGAAAATCCACTTTTTGCCTTTGACCGCCCAGACAACGAACTCAGTCGAGTGAGTGAACATTCGGCGCGTCATGTTTGGCATCGCATTTGTCTTTTGCCATGTGATGACGTTGTTGATCTTAAAGTCGAGCTGTTTGAGGACAATCATGACTTCTGCGATGTTGTGGTAGCTGCAGGCGATATAAATTGAGCCGCCGTCTTTTAGGACCTGAAGTGAGGCGGCAATCCATTGCCTTGTGAATTTCATGTACTCGGGAGCAGACATCGTATCCCACGCCTCGTTCACCTTGAACCAGTCTCCTCCGGTCTTATTCCCTTTCCACTCCATTCCCTTGCCTGAGAGATTATATGGAGGATCAGCAAATATTAAATCGATCGAGTTTTTCTCGATCTCTTTAAGCATTACGCTTGTGCAGTCTCCTTTGTAAATTAGGTTTGTTTTCATAAATTATGCCGTCACGGATGTCTTCCAAGAATCAATGACTGCTGGTATCTCTTGTAGCCACTCTGAAGCGTTGCTTACAGCGGAGGACTTTACTACGATCAGGTCATAAAGCCCAGACAATTGAGTATGGTTCAGGAATCCTCCACGCTCCTTGATCATGACGAGCGCCTTCAGCAATTCGATAAATTGGCCTATCGAAATTGGAATAATCTTTTGAGTTTTTCCTTCGTATTCGTATTTAACTGATGTCCAGAATGTGTTCACAGTATCCCGATGGAGTTTTGGAGCGACGAACAAGCAGTAGGAAACCTTATCAGTATTCTTGTTTTCGAAGTCTCTCAAGTGCCTCATCACAGGCTGACCTTCGTTGTACCACTGGTCACGTCCTGTAAGCATGGTGACCTCGCATATTGCGTTGTGGGATTCGTAGAAGCACTCGATGTCAGGAGTGTTTGCCGGAGCTGTGAATGTTGGCTCGTTGTCGTCGCCGACTGGATAGTTAGGCTTGATCTGCAATGCGTCATTGAGCGCGTTTAGTCCCAGAGAAACATATTTCTCTAGTGCGATTGGCTTGTCTTCAGCTTCGAAGATATTCTCGAGTGCCGTGATGTACTCCTTTATCTTGTCGACATTCTGAGAGAGATTGTGATTCTCCTTGTCTTGCAGGTTTCGGCGATAGGTACGAAGTTCTTCGGCGTAAGATTTTAGTTGAGCCTCAGAGAATGCCGCATATTCGGAACGATGTGCCGCCGAGAGACCGAGTCTGCTTTCGTATTCACTTACTTCAGTGATAAGTTTCTCGATGATCTCAGTGAGCTTTTCTTTCGTCTCCCACGGCAACTTAGGCTCAGTGATGTCAGATACATAATCCAAGTATTCCTCTTTTGAGGTGAAAGTTTTTGCTTCGGCACTGTCGTGAGCAAGAAGATTGTTTATCTCGACTGACCTTCTTGGTTCGAGATCAATATAAAAACCGCCGCCACGGATATGGAAGTATCTTGTGAGTCTGAAATAACGGATTGCGTTGTCTCCGTACTCGTCTAAATTATTGATCAGCTTATCGACTTTCGCAGCTTCGTCAGTACTCAGAAAGGCAATCGCAAATTCACGAGTATAGTCGTTGAGTATTTGTCTTTTTTCTGTCTTGCTTTTTCCGCTCACCATATCTCTCAGAGCAATGATCTTGTCCGCATAGGAATCAATGTCTCGGAAATTCACAAGTGAAGGAACGAATATATCAAATTCGTCCTTGCTTATTCCTTTTGGTTCGTTCCCTCTCGCAATTTCTTTTTTATTAACTCGGTCAATCAAATGGAGCGCTCCGATAAAAGGTTTGATGTTGTAAGTTCCATCATCGTTAAATTCAGTGCTATCGGGATTGGGTATTTGCCATTTTATGAAAAATCTAAAGTAAACATCTCCGATGTCTATTTCGTTTTTGAGGAAAGCATTTCCTAAATCTGTAATCTTGATCTGGCCAGCAGTTTGTTTTGCAATAGCGAGACCCATTTTCGCAAGCGGGGCGACTGATGTTCGTCCTCTCAATCCAGAATCTTCTCGAAGAGTCGCAGACTCGTTTTGCATGTGTTCGAAGATTTGATGAGCTTGCTCGAAGCTCATCTTGTCTCCGGATGTTTCGTAGTACTCCTCCATTTCATCTGAGAGCTTGGTTGGGTGGTACAGACGATTTTGGATCAGGAGTGTTTGAAACTTTATTTGTCCCGCTTCGTCAAAAGCCTCTCCCTCCATCTCTTTTAAGACACTAAGAAAAGGCTGAATTCTATCAGGGTTTCTTACAGTTGTTGAAAGTGACCAGATTTTTTTCATAAAATTAATTCGTCACGCGGCAATAAAAGACTCTTTCCGAGTTACCGGAAGCGTCGCTCTTACCTGTGGTAAAGCCTTTATAATCTCTTTCAAAGGTATCGACCTTTCCCCTCATTTTTAGGGTTTCCAATATCCACTTATCTGAAATTGTGGCGTTTGAGCGGGTATTCTTGCTCTCAGCGGTGTTATTGTACGACAAAAGTATGTGCTTTGTCTTGGCATTCAAAATTAGATCACGAAATGCCTCTGGTGCGCTTTTTAGACAATACTTGCTCTTAAGATGACCTCTTTCTTCCATTTTCTTCGCAACTCCTAGCACCTTTGGCTTTTTCCAAGTGACTACGTTCTCGAGCAAGTGATATGAGTCTCCGTATTGGCGAGAGTTGTATGGTGGATCGATATACAAAACGTCGCATTCGATTTCTCTGACCAATTTGTTAGCGTCCTTGTTGTAGACTTTATTATTTTGATTGTTCTGAACATTAATATCAGGGACCAAAAGCTTTATTTCTTGTGTGGTATCGAGAGTCTTTCTGTAGGCTTCGTAATGTCCGACAGTGTTTGCGACTTTATCCATCGCATATATCAATGAGGTAAGCAGAATCGCTTTTTCTTGCGGAGTTACCTGAAGCGTCTCGATCTCTTCTCGAATCGCGCCGATCTTCTTTGCATTGGCAGGTGTGAAGTATGTGCCACCGAAATTCTTTGAGATGTAATTCTGGCCAGAAGTCTTTAGATTATTTAAATGACTGATTAGTCCTGTGATTCGCTCAGTATCGTAGGTAGTGGTTTCAAGCCAGCACTTCAAGCTGTTGTAGCTGCTTCCTAACAGGTCGTTAGCGATTACCTTTACTCCTGGTCGGCTGAAGTGATTAGCGACGGCTCCAGTGCCTGCAAAGATGTCGCAGAAAGATTGGTATGAGCCACACTTCTCAGCGACGATATCCGAGATGAATCCAAGTAGCTTTGATTTATTACCGATGAATCGGCGATTGTTTATCTGAAGTCTTTGGTCAAAGGTGTTGGCCGTCCTGGTAAGTGGAAGAAGGTTTCCCTCTTTGGTGACGAGCTCGAATCTGCTTCTAACAATTCCCGTAAGTCTCCCCCTGATTTCTAAATCCTTATTTTTGACGTAGATCGGTTGATACTCTGTGTTCGCAGGCTGAAGACGATATCGAGTCTTTTCCCAATAAATCTTCTTGAGTGTTGCCTTGCCATTAACAAGTGCGACGCCGATTCCGCCGTCTTCGATATTTGTTTGCTCGCAAATAACAACGATATCGCCGTTAAATATTTCAGCGTCTTGCATACTGTGACCCTGCACTCTCAGTGCGTGATGCTTTTTAGTTCCGACTACGAATTCACGAGGAACTTTTATCAGCTCTGGCCTTTCTACAGTTGCGATAGGAGCACCGGCAGCAATCAAACCGAGAAGTGGTATCTCAATGAAATCAGATATCTTCGCTTCTTTTTTTATTTCAATTGCTCGCGCAAAGTTTTCTCTTTTTTGTAAGTGTCCTTTGTGAATCAATGCATTCACATGCTGATGAACAGTTGATACCGCCGAAAGTTTTAGGCCCGAAGCAATTTCTTCGAGCGTAGGAGGAAAAGAGTTTCGTTTAATAAAACTTTTTATGAAATCTAAAACTTTCTTTTGTTGTTTCGTTATAGGTCGCATATACGGTGATAACTCGATATAATGAGTATACCGAAAATCTACCGAAAATGCTAGGTAAACTGTGGAAAACTACTTCCCTGCGAATGGCTCGTTGGAATCCCCTTTGTTAGCAAAGTAGAAGGAGAAAGCCATCGAAGCGAGGATCATGAAATCTTTCGCATCTACTTTTCCGTAAAACATTCCGACAACCACTGCGACTGCCATGAGAATAAAAACTATCTTGCTTGCTGATGTATAAATTTTGTTCATAAATATTTTGTTAATTATTAATGCACATGCTCGAGCCAGATTGCGTAAGCGAACAGGAACGCTGCGATCGCTATAAGAATTTGCGATGCATATCTCATAGTTGGTTTAGCAAACTGATAATTTGATTCTTAACCACTTCTTTGTTTGTCGATGCAACTGGAAACAAACGCTTAAGCAATTCAGTGCGGACAATCTCCGGCTTTTCTTTGTAGTCTGTGATGTCGCCGTGAATGATGATGTTCTTCGGATCAAGCACGAATGCAGTGTCAGGATTATTTACGAACGACTTCACGAGCTCTGTGAGCTCCTGGTACTGCCATTCAGTGATATCATTCTCGTTCGGTTCGACCGTTCCATCCTGGTCTACGTCATATCCGGCTGCGAGCTCAATACCGATCGTGTACTGGTTCGGGTTCACGTATGAGCCGTCGAGATTCTTGAGCATGATCTTCTTTGCTCGATCGTTTGGATTACTGACTACTCCGGCGTGCCATGCGATGTCAGTGACTTTAACAAGCTGAGTAATTTCTCCCTGGTTTCGGCCGACGACAAAATGGGCCGATGTTCGATTCGGCCGGTTGGCGTTTGAGAGCCACTCTACCGCTCCCCTATATGCTCCGAGTGTTAAATGAAGGACAATTGCAATCTTCTTTGTGGGACCGACTGCATAGTTTGGAGTCTGTTGAAATGGGATGTTCATAAATTATTTTTTAATTATTGGTAATCGCTCATCAAGGATCGTTTCGATTCGAGTGAGACGATCGCTTGTTGTCTGATATTGCTGATTACTTGTATCGTCGATACGCTTCACGTTTTCCTCGATCGTATGAATATGGTTGTCTCGAATATTGTTGAGGGCTTCCATGACTTGGATGTCACTCTTAGGACCCTGAAGCATATTGAAGATTCCAAATGACACGCCGACGATTCCGATTACCAGAGAGACCTGGTTGTATAGAAACTTCTTGTAGCCCTCTGTTTTATCCATAGGTTCATATTAAAAGTGATTTTTTGTCTAAGTGTAGGAATTAAAAAAGGACATATGGAAAGGACATTTGCATTGAAAAAGAGCCTATGGATACAATAGGCTCATGTATTACGCATTGTTTTTCATACTGCTTGCGATATTCGTATTCATCGGCGGAGCTTTTCTCGGACCGCTCGGTGTGTTCATCGGATGTGTGGCTGCTTTTATTGTGACGCTTGGTCTAGCTGTTCTTTTGGCGTACTTAGGAGTTGGTTAACACCTTTCATTCCTTGTGAGTTTAGAACCTGGACCCAGTATTTTGCCGCATTCATAGTTCCGACTTCCATCAGTTTTTCTGCGAGTTGATTTTTCTGCACAGCTCGAAGCGTATTGAACCAGGTGCTGTTGAGTGCGCTTGTGAGTCCTACGGCAAGGCTGCCACCAGTAAGTGATCCGACTCCTGATCCGGCTGGACCTGCTACAAAGCCTCCGACTGTACCTCCGATAGTTGCTCCGCTACTTCCCATGATTGCGTTGAACCATGAGACAAGTGGTCGCGCTTCCTTTCGCTTTGCAGTTTCGTCGAGAACATCAAAGAGTCGGGAGTTCAGCGTATATACCTTATTGATTTTCTCGTAATCAGGATTATTGGTATTGAGAAGCTCTCTGATTGAGCTGTCGATCTTTCGTACTTGAGACAGAGTATTGTTATCGTCGACTGTCTTGATGCTCTTTCGGGTGTCATAGACAACATTGCCATAATCCTGTGCAAGCTCACGAAGGTCTTGCTGATAGGCTTCGGTTGGTTGATTGTAAAGATGTAACGACTCGATATCGTCGCGCAGTTTCTTAAGCTGAGTAATCTTCGATGAATTTACTGAAATCGGCTTTTGTGGCATTGCCTCGCTGACCGCCTGCTTCAAGGTACGTGAATACTCGTCAACACTATCCATCTTTGAAAGGTCGAGGTTATCTATAAGGTCGCCCATGTCATTGATGCCGTTATGGCGAAGCTGGTCGACTATATTCTTCTTAGAGTCAGCAATGATAGCCTGTACCCCACCACTGTCACTTATCTCCTTAGCCATGTCTGGATCTGAAAGAAGCTGCTGTGCTGTTGCGAGGTGATTGTCAATTGTAGAATTTACGGCATCAGCCTTTTCGGCAAATGCTCGGCCTCCCTGGGAGTA
>DHWH01000033.1:0-214 GCA_002413065.1 Patescibacteria group bacterium UBA5187 | reverse complement strand
CCCTGGGAGTAGTTGCCGATCTCGTCATCGATCTTCTGCAGCAATCCGTCCGTCTCTACAGTTCCCTGCAATTCTCCGAGTTTTGCATATTCATCATTTGAGAGTTTTATGCCTTGCTCTGCTTTCTTGATGAGTTGCTTCTTTGTCCCCCATGTTTTATCGTCGAGAAGGTCTGGAATGATTTTGTCGGTTTGTTCTTTGTACTTTTCTTTTG